>NZ_JBHWIR010000021.1:5898-36378 GCF_042731835.1 Kitasatospora sp. NPDC059817
CTCGGCCCCCCGCGGAGCCCAAAACAACCGCCCCGCCCCCCCCCCGGACGCCCCGCTGAACCCCAACCCGCCCGACATCGACGGGTGAACGGCCACGCGAGCGCGACTCGAAGGCGAGGTTGCTAGCCGTCCTGGTGCTCGGCCCAGACGTACGCCTCGGGGAGCAGGTCGAGGACGGGCAGGGCGAGCAGTTCCGTTCCCCGCTTGACGATGATCTCGACCGTCGGGAAGTAGTCGAGCAGCACCTGCCGGCAGCGGCCGCACGGCGGCACGACGCCCCGGCCGTGGTCGCCGACCGCGACGACCGTGGTGAGGTCGTACGCGCCCTGGCCGGCGGCCGCGCCGATGAGGACGAGCTCCGCGCACGGGCCGCCGGTGAAGTGGTAGGCGTTCAAGGCCGTGACGATCCGCCCGTCGGCGTTGCGTCCGGCGGCCGCGACGGTGTGGTTGTCGCCCCGGGAGAAGCGCTGGGCCACCGCCCGGGCGGCCTCGACGAGCTCCTGGTCGACGGCTACGCGGTCTCCTACGGGGTCGGATTGATCGCTGGCGGACATATTCGCTGGGACTCCTTGATCGCACATGACAGGCTTCGAGCATGGACCGACCGCCCCTGATCGTGCCAACGCTTTGCGCGGGCCCCTTCACCCTTCGCCCCTGGCGCCTCACCGACCTCGCCGTGGTCCGGGAGGCGGGCACCGACCCGTACATCCCGCTGGTCACCACCGTCCCGGCCGCCTCCGCCGGGTACGACGACGAGCGCCGGGACATGCACCTCTACGCACTCCTCCCCACCGACCCCCGCGAGGCCACCGACCCCCGCGAGGCCACCGACCCCCGCGAGGACCGGTCCCCGCGCTAGTGCACCGCCGCCAGCAGCTCCCGGGTGTACTCGGTGTGCGGCGCGCTGAACAGGCGGTCGCGGTCGGTGGACTCGACCAGCCGGCCCCGGTGCATCACGGCCACCCGGTCGCAGAAGTGCCGCACCACGGCGAGGTCGTGCGAGACGAACAGGAAGGCGACTCCGAGGCGTTCGCGCAGCTCCATCAGCAGGTTGAGCACCTGCGCCTGGACCGAGACGTCGAGGGCCGACACCGGTTCGTCCGCGATGATCAGGCGCGGCTGCGGGGCGAGGGCCCGAGCGATGCCGATCCGCTGGCGCTGTCCGCCGGAGAACTCGTGCGGGTAGCGGTCCAGGTGGGCGGCGGGCAGCCCGACCTGGTCCAGCAGTTCGGCCGAGCGCTCCCGCCGCTGGGCCGCGTCGAGTGAGGTGTGCAGGCGCAGCGGGGTGTCGAGGGTCTGGGCGACGGTGCGGCGCGGGTTGAGGGAGGCGTACGGGTCCTGGAAGACCAGCTGGATCTCCCGGCTGAGCCGGCGCCGCAGCTCCCGGCTCGGGCGGGTGACGTCCTGGCCGTCGTACAGGACCGTTCCCGAGGTGGGCTGTTGGAGGCCGGCCAGGACGCGGGCGGTGGTGGACTTGCCGGAGCCGGACTCGCCGACCAGTCCGAGCGTCTCGCCGGGGGCGATCCGCAGTCCTACGCCCTCCACTGCCCGGACGGGCTCGGCGCGCAGGTTGGGAAGGCGGCGCCGCCCGGGGAAGTGGACGGCGAGGTCAGCCACCTCGACGAGCCAGCGCTCGGGGTGTCCGACCGTCCGGGGCGCGAATTCGGCGGTGGGTGACGGATCGTCAACTGTCGGCAATGGCGTGCCGGGTACGGAGTCGAGGGTGAGCGCTGCCCCGACCAGTGCGCGGGTGTACGGCTCGTGCGGCGCGGCCAGCAGCTCGGCGGTCGGCGCGGACTCGACCTCGACGCCGCCGCGCAGCACGAGCGTGCGGTCCGTCGTCCCGGCGACCACGCCGAGGTCGTGGCTGACCAGCAGCACCGCCGTGCCGTGCTCGCGCTGCAACTCGCCGAGCAGGTCGAGGACTTGCCGCTGCACCCGGGAGTCCAGGGCGGTGGTGGGCTCGTCGGCGATCAGCACCTGCGGGCCGTTCATCAGTGCCATGGCGATCATCACCCGCTGGCGCATCCCGCCGGAGAACTGGTGCGGGAAGTCGCGCACCCGGGCGGCCGGGATGCCGACCCGGTCGAGCATCGCGGCGGCCCGTCGGCGGCCCTCGGCGCGGCCGGCGCCGGGGTGGTGCAGCCGGTACATCTCGGCGAGTTGGGTGCCGACGCCGTGGAAGGGGCTGAGCGAGGTGAGCGCGTCCTGGAAGACCAGCGCGGCCCGGCCGCCCCGGACCGGGCGCAGCGTGGACTCCGTCGCACCCACCAACTCCTGCCCGCCCAGCCGGATCGAGCCGGTGACGGTGGTGGTGCGCGGGTCGTGCAGGCCGAGGACGGCGAGGCCGGTGGCCGACTTGCCGGAGCCCGACTCGCCGACCAGGCCGAGGACTTCACCGGCGGCGAGGTCGAAGGAGAGCCCCCGGACGGCGGTCACGGGCGTCCCGCCGCGCGGGTCGGCGAAGGTGACGGTCAGATCGCGAACGCTCAGCACGGGCTCTGCGGAGGGCGCGGCGCCAGGCCCAGGAGCGGCCTCCGACACGGCTCCGGGCGCGGCTCCGGACACGCCCCCGGACACGGATTCAACAGTGGACGTCATCGAACGGCTCCAGTCAGCTCAGGCGGATTCGCGGGTCGAGCCAGGCCACCACCAGGTCGGCCAGCGCGACGAACAGCACCACGAAGCAGGCGGCCAGCAGCACCGCGCCGACCACCGCGGGCAGGTCCTGCCCGGACACCGCCTGGGCGGCGAACCGTCCGACCCCGTTCAGCCCGAACACCGTCTCGGTGATGACCGCCCCGCCGAGCAGCACCCCGGCCTCCAGACCGAGCAGTTGCACCAGCGGTCCGGCGGCGCCGCGCGAGGTGTACTTGAGGTGGGCGCGCAGCCGGCCGAGGCCCTTGCCACGCGCCGTGCGGACGTACTCCTCGTTCATCGTCTCCAGCAGCTGGGAGCGTGAAAGCCGGGCGAACACGGCGGAGTTGACGAATCCGAGGACGAGCCAGGGGAGCAGCAGCCCGCCCGCCCAGGCCGCGAGGTCCTCGGTCGGCGGGGTGTAGGAGGGCAGTGGCAGCAGGCCGGTGGAGTAGACCAGTGCCCACTGGGCGACGTATCCGAGGAAGTAGATCTGCACGCTGGCGCCGACGAGGGTGAAGCCGGAGAGCAGCCGGTCGGTGCGGCCGCCGTGCCGCAGCGCGGAGACGAACCCGGTGCCGAGGCCGAGCACCAGCAGGACGGCGAGGGCGCCGGCGGTGAGCGAGAAGGTGACCGGCAGGTGGTCGGCCAGGGCCTCGGTGACGGGCTGGTGCAGCCGGTAGGAGTAGCCGAGGCAGGGCGCGTCGCAGTGGATGACCGAGCCGTCCACGTCGCTGATGTCGCGCCCGGCGACGACCCCGGTGAGGTAGTCGGTGTACTGGGTGAGCAGCGGCTGGTCCAGGCCCATGCTCTGGCGCACCGCCGCGACTTGGCCGCTGTCGCAGCGCGGGCCGCAGGCGGCGCGGGCCGGGTCGGCGGGCGCGGCGTAGAAGAGGGCGAAGGCGGCGGCGGAGACCGCGACCAGGACGGCGAGGGCCTGGAGGGTCCGCCGCAGGGCGAAGGAGAGCATGGCCGGTCCGGGGTCGACGGGACGGGGAGGCGTGCGCGGGGGCTACGTGGAGCACACGGGGAGTGCAGGAGTTCAGGGGCCCGCCCCCGCACCGACCGGCGCGGGGGCGGGTGCGGCGGTCAGGACTTCAGGTACAGCCACGCCAGGCTGACCGTGCCGTAGATGGGGTGGATGAACGCCCCGCCGACGTTGGAGCCGCGCACCTGGTTGACGTTCGCGTAGACGAACGGCAGCACCGGGACGTCCTGCATCACGGTCTTCTCCAGCGCGTACAGCTCCTTGGCCTTGGCGCGCGGCTCGCCGATCTGGTTGATCCGGTCGATCTCCTTGTCCACCGCCGGGTTGCGGTAGCGCGCGGAGTTGAGGTCGCTGCCGGCGCGGCCGTAGAAGGAGAACGGGATCAGCGTGGACGGGGTCGGCCAGTCGACGGAGGAGGTCTCCTCGAACAGGTCGTACGGGGAGTCGGCGCGGTGCACCTCGTCCAGGAACGCCTTGGGGTCGATCGGCTTGGGCACGATGGTGATGCCCGACTTGGCGAAGCCGTCCACCAGCACCTGCGCGGTGCGCTGTCCGTCCGGGGTGTTCTTGTACCCGTAGGTCAGGCTGGTCGGCGCCTGCTTGGCCTTGGCGAGCGCGGCCTTGGCGGCCTCCGGGTCGCCTTCGGGCTTGACCGGGTAGAGGTCGTACTTCTCCCAGTCGATCAGCGCCGGCGAGCTGAGCGTGCTGGCGAGTTCGCCGATCCGGGAGCCGCCCTGGACCTGGCGGGCCTGCTGGCGGGGGTAGCCGAGGTGCAGGGCCTTGCGGACCTCGACGTCCGGCACCCGCTCGTTGTTGATCACCAGCTGGGTGACGAAGGCGCCCTGGCGCCCGGAGACGACCAGGTCCTTGGCCTTCGGGTCGGTGTCGGCGGTCTGGTACAGCTCGGGGGAGAGCACGTCGGAGGCGGTGGTGGCGCTGGCGCCGCCGTCGCGCCCGGACAGGATCTCCTGGTTGATGTTGAGCGCCTCCTTGCCGAACGTGAAGACGAACTTGTCCGGGTACTGGCTGCGGATCGGGTCGGTCTCGGCCTTCCAGGCGGGGTTGCGCTCCAGCACCATGCGGGTGTTCTGGACGTGCTCGACGATCCGGTAGGGGCCGGTGGCGAACGGCTGCCGGTCGTAGTCCGTCCCGGTGTCCTTGTCCCGGCGCACCGGCGAGGACGAGGACTGCGCGGCCATGTACGGGACGTCGGCCTGAGGCTGCGGGAAGTGGAAGACGAGGGTGTGCTCGTCGGGCGTCTCGATCGCGGCCAGGTCGCCGTCCTGCGGGCCGGCGTACTTGGCGCGCGCCGCCTCGTAGCTGGCCTCGCCGGTGAGCCACTGCGGCCAGTACGGCGGGCCGACCTCGTAGCCCTTGCCGAAGCTGCGCTCGATGCCGTACTTGACGTCCTGGGAGGTGATCGGCTTGCCGTCCTCCCAGGCCACGCCGTCCTTGAGCCGGTACGTCCAGGTGCGCCCGCCGTCGCCGGAGGTGCCGGTGTCGGTCGCCAGGTCGCCGACCAACTTGGCCTTGCCGTCCACGACCTGATACTGCGTCAGCTGGCGGCCCCAGAGCAGCGAGGCGTTGTACGTCGCGCCCGCGTAGACCTTCTGCGGGTCGAGGTGGCGGAACTCGACGCTGTTGTACACGTTGACGGTGCCGCCCACGCGGGCGCCGGCAACGGCGGGGGCCGGGCCGGCGCTCTCCTTCTCGCCGCCGAGCGCGGCGGTCAGCGGGGACGTCTCCTTGGCGGCCGCCCCGGCGGGCGCCGGGCCGGTGCCCGCGCCGGCCGAGCAGGCGGTCGCCAGCAGGGCGGTGGCGACGACGGCGAGGGACGGTCTGGTCCAGCGCATGGCGAATCTCTCCTTGCCCCGGGAGTCGGGGCGGGTCGGGGCGGGCTTGGGGTGATGGACGGAGGAGGACGGGGGCTCAGCGGGCGGCGCGCGGGTCCAGCGCGTCCCGGACGGCATCGCCGAGCAGGTTGAAGGCGAGCACGAAGAGCAGCAGGGCGACACCGGGGAAGACCATGTAGGTCGGATCGGCCTGGAAGACCTCGGAGCCGCGGGAGATCATCCGCCCCCAGTCCGGGATCGGCTCCGTGATGCCGACGCCGAGGAAGGACAGCACCGCTTCGGAGGCGACGAAGGTCGGCACCGCCATGGTGGCGTGCACCAGCAGCTGCGAGCGGACGTTCGGCAGCAGTTCGTGGACGACGACATGGAATCGGCCGGCGCCCTGGGCCCGGGCGGACTGCACGAAATCCCTTTCTCGGAGCGACCGCACGGTGGCCCGCAGGGAAAGCGCGAGCGGAATCCAGCCGAACGCGGAGAAGACCAGGATCAGCACCAGGAACTGCATCCACTCCGGTTCCGCGGCGCCCGGATCGACCAGCCGGGACTGGATGACGGGGCTCAGCGCGAGGAGCAGGAGCAGGGTCGGAAAGGCCAGCAGCACGTTGGCCAGGAAGCCGAACAGCCGGTCGGCGATCCCGCCGAGGTAGCCGACCGCGACCCCGGCCAGCACGCCGAGCGTGGTGGTCACGGCGGCGGAGGCGAAGGCGATCAGCAGCGAGGTGCGGATGCCGTAGAGCAGCTGGGTCAGGACGTCCCGGCCGAGCCCCGGCTCCAGGCCGAACCAGAAGTCGCCCGAGATGCCGCCGTTCGGCAGGACGGGCAGGCCGCTGTCGCTGAGCAGGCCGGGGGAGTTCTGGCCGTAGTGCTCGACCGGGTTCTTCCCGTACAGGGCGGCGATCAGCGGGGCGGCGAGGGCGAGCAGCAGGAAGAGCAGGACGACGGCGAGGGCGGCGGCGCCGACCCGGTCGCGCAGGAGTCGGCCGAGCAGCCTCGGCGCGGCGGGTGCGGGGACGGAGCCCGCTGCTGTTTCGACCACGGCCATGAGAGGCGTACTCCCCGAATTCTCCGCCGCCCTGTGGGTGAGGGTGCGCTGGTGTGCATTTCCGAACCGGCCCCCGGGGGTTTCCCGTCGGCCGTTCGAGCGCCATCAGACCGGATGCGCGGGGAGGTCCGCAAATCACCTCCGGCGGTTTTCCCCGGCATTGTTTCGGCGCGTATTGCGGCTTCATTCGGCGTCATTGCGCCGCAATACCGGCGTTGCAGAAGAACGGACATCGAGGGACGAAACGGGCGCGCTGTCCCGAATCCTGAGATCTCCGCCACATCCCCCCGGGCATTGGTACGATCCCGGGGAGCCGCGACTGGCGCGCACGGATGGAACCGACCATCGGGAAGCGGCTCCGTGCACCCGCACGACAGTTGCCGAGCGCCTGGGCCGTCCGT
The DNA here is from genome assembly GCF_042731835.1 of Kitasatospora sp. NPDC059817. Classification (NCBI taxonomy): domain Bacteria; kingdom Bacillati; phylum Actinomycetota; class Actinomycetes; order Kitasatosporales; family Streptomycetaceae; genus Kitasatospora; species Kitasatospora sp. NPDC059817. The sequence continues at coordinate 12,820 of NZ_JBHWIR010000021.1, forward strand.
ACTCGTCCGTGCACCACGAGGAGACCGCCTTGGCCACCCCGCACACCCCTCATGCCGTTGAGGCCGCTCAGGCCCCGCACACCGCCGCCGGCGCGGCCGCCGACACCGCCTTCCGCAGCGCCCTCGACGTGGTCGCCGGCGTGGAGCCGCGGATCGCCGCCGCCATCGGCCAGGAGCTGGAGGACCAGCGCGCCTCGCTCAAGCTGATCGCCAGCGAGAACTACGCCTCCCCGGCCGTCCTGCTCGCCATGGGCAACTGGCTCAGCGACAAGTACGCCGAGGGCACCGCGGGCCGGCGCTTCTACGCGGGCTGCCGCAACGTCGACACCGTCGAGACCATCGCCGCCGAGCACGCCCGCGCCCTGTTCGGCGCCGACCACGCCTACGTCCAGCCGCACTCCGGCATCGACGCCAACCTCACCGCCTTCTGGGCCGTCCTCTCCCAGCGGGTGGAGAGCCCGGCGCTGGAGCGGGCCAAGGTCCGGGGCGTCAACGACCTCACCGAGCAGGACTGGGCGCAGCTGCGCCAGTCGCTCGGCAACCAGCGGATGCTCGGCATGTCCCTGGACGCCGGGGGCCACCTCACCCACGGCTTCCGACCCAACATCTCGGGCAAGATGTTCGACCAGCGCAGCTACGGCACCGACCCGGCCACCGGCCTGATCGACTACGACGCGCTGCGCGAGACCGCCCGGGAGTTCCGCCCGCTGATCCTGGTCGCCGGCTACTCCGCCTACCCTCGACTGGTCGACTTCCGGCGGATGCGCGAGATCGCGGACGAGGTCGGCGCGACCCTCATGGTCGACATGGCGCACTTCGCCGGCCTCGTCGCGGGCAAGGTGCTGACCGGCGACCACGACCCCGTCCAGCACGCCCAGATCGTCACCACGACCACCCACAAGTCGCTGCGCGGCCCGCGCGGCGGCATGGTGCTGTGCGACACCGAACTGGCCGAACACGTCGACCGCGGCTGCCCGTTGGTGCTCGGCGGACCGCTCTCGCACGTCATGGCCGCCAAGGCGGTCGCCTTCGCCGAGGCCCGCCGACCCGAGTTCCAGACCTACGCCCACGCCGTCGTGGACAACGCCCGGGCGCTCGCCGAGGGCCTGCTGCGCCGCGGCGGCCGGCTGGTCACCGGCGGCACCGACAACCACCTCGTCCTCGCCGACGTCTCCGGCTACGGCCTGACGGACCGTCAGGCGGAGGCTGCGCTGCTGGACTCGGGCGTCGTCACCAACCGCAACTCCGTCCCGCAGGACCCGAACGGCGCCTGGTACACCTCGGGCGTGCGCCTCGGCACCCCGGCCCTCACCACCCGCGGCCTCGGCACCGCCGAGATGGACGAGATCGCCGCCCTGATCGACACCGTCCTGCGCGCCACCACCCCGACCACCACCGCGGGCGGCGCCCCCTCCAAGGCCCAGTACCGCCTCGACGACGCCGTGCGCGACGGCGTCGCCAAGCGCGCCACCGACCTCCTCGCCCCCTTCCCCCTCTACCCGGGCGTCGACCTCACCTGACCGGCCGCACCTGACCGGCCCCGCCTGACCGACCTCACCTGACCGGTCCCGTCCAACCGCCCTCGATGCCCGAACCCCCGGGCCCGCCGCCCCACTTGCGGCGGGCCCGGAGCCGGCGCCGAGGCCGGCACCCCGCTCGGTACCGAGGTCAGTACTGCAGCGACTTGTACTGGAGGAACTCCTCCAGCCCGTGGCGGCCCAGTTCGCGGCCGAGGCCGGAGCTCTTGTAGCCGCCGAACGGGGCGAGCGGGTTGAAGCGGCCGCCGTTGAGGTCGACCTGGCCGGTGTCGAGGCGGCGGGCGAAGGCGGCGGCGGTGTCGGTGTCCGCGGCCCAGACGCCGCCGGCCAGGCCGTACTCGGTGTCGTTGGCGAGTTCGGCGGCGTGGTCCTCGTCCCGGTAGGGGAGGACCACCAGGACGGGTCCGAACACCTCCTCCCGGGCGATCGCCATGTCCCCCGTGACGTCGGCGAGCACGGTCGGGTGGACGTAGAAGCCGGTGGGCAGGCCCGGGACGGGCTCCGCGCCGCCGACGACCAGCCGGGCGCCCGCGGCGAGCGCGCCCTCGACGTAACCGCGCACCCGGGCCAGCTGCTTGGCGTTGACCAGCGGGCCGATCCGGGTCTGCGGGTCGGTCGGATCGCCCGGGGCGTACTTGGCGGCGGCCTTCGCGGCCGTCGCGACGGCCTCCTCGTACTGGTCCTGGTGCACCAGCAGGCGGGTCCACGCGCTGCACGTCTGGCCCGAGTTGGCGAACACGTTGGCGATGTTGACGTTGACCGCCCGGGTCAGGTCCGCGCCCGGCAGCACCACGTTGGCGGACTTGCCGCCGAGTTCCAGGGCGACCCGCTTCAGACCCCGGCCGGCCGTCTCGGCGACCTGCCGGCCGACGGCGGTGGATCCGGTGAACGAGACCACGTCCACGCCCGGATGGGCGGCGAGTGCCGCACCCGCCACCGCGCCCGTGCCGGTGACCAGGTTGAACGCGCCTGCGGGGAAGCCCGCTTCGTGCACCAGCCGGGCGAACAGCCGGGCCACCAGCGGGGTGTCCTCGGCGGGCTTGAGGACCACCGGGCAGCCGGCCGCCAGGGCCGGGACGACCTTGGCGACGATCTGGTGCAGCGGGTAGTTCCACGGCGTGATCGCCGCGACCACCCCGGCGGGCTCGGCGAGCACCACCGAGTTGCCGATCCGTTCCTCGAAGGGGTGCTCGGCGAGCAGTGTCAGGTAGGAGGTCGCCACGGTCAGTGGCGCTCCGGCGTGCACGGCGGCGGCGAAGCCGACCGGGGCGCCGAGTTCGGCGACCACGGTGGCGGTGATCTCCTCCTGCGCGGCGGCGATTTTGTCCCGCAGCCGGGTCAGCAGGGCGAGCCGGTCCGCGCGGGCGGTCGTCGCCCAGCCGCGGGCCGCCCGGCGGGCCGCGGCGACCGCGGCGTCGACGTCGGCCGGCCCGCCGGCCGGCACGGTGGCGAGCACCTGCTCGGTCGCCGGGTTCAGCACCTCGATCGACCCGGCGTCGTCCAGGGAGGGCCGCCAGGCGCCGTCGATGTACTGGTCGCCGTACTCCGCGTGCTGCTGCACCGAGTGTCCTCTCATCCGGTCGGCCGATTGACCAACAGCGCTAGTCAAAGGGCCAGTCAAGGCGGCCCGGTCGGCCGCGCGCAAGAGCCAATCCGGTCCGGTGGGCCGGCGGGTTACCCCGGGGCGAACCGTGCGGTGTACTCGTCGAACGGCTCGGTCCCCGCGCCCGCGCCCCGTTCGTCCGACCGCTCAAGGGCCTCGCACGGCCGCGGCACCGGGCGGCCGCCCGCCCACCGTCCTCGTCACCGCCTCCGCCGTCAGCTCCACCGCCCGCCGCCGGGCGTCCAGTTGACGATCCGCGCGCGGCGCGACCGGCCGGCCGTGGTCCGCCGTCGCGGGACACCGGACGAACCGTCCCGAAGGCTCCGCGTTCACCCTCCGACAGCGAAACGACGGTCCGCGAAAATCATTGCGCGAAAAGCTCCTCACGCCTGCGGGCACCGCTGTAGATTGCAGCGAACTCAGCGGTGAAGCACTACTGTTGCCAGTGGTTCGTAGTGGTGCACATGGTCCGGGACCAGCGCGTCCCACGGTCGGGCGGGGGTTTCCACCGGGCTGAGGTCTGGCTTAAATCCGCAGGTCATCCGTACCGCATAAGGAGCATCCCGTGACCGATGCCGCGTTGAAGGACGAGTCGCAGCGGCCTGCCGAACCAGCCGTGCTGGAGGACGTTCCGGGCTGGTTCTGGGACCATGACCGGCACTCGTTCGACTGGTTCATGGGACGGCAGGAGAAGACCGGGGTCACCGGCGACCTGCTGGAGATGGGCGCGTACCTGGGCCGCAGCGCGATCGTGATCGGCGAGCACCTCCAGCCCGGCGAGTCCTTCACCGTCTGTGACCTCTTCGACTCGGACGCTCCGGACGACGAGAACGCCGCCGAGATGGACACCTCCTACCGGAAGTCGCTGACCCGCTCGGCCTTCGAGGTCAACTACCTCGCCTTCCACGAGGAACTGCCGGAGATAATCCAGGCCCCGACCTCCGCCCTGGCCGGCGGGCGGATCGCGGCGGGCACGTTCCGCTTCATCCACATCGACGCCTCGCACCTGTACGAGCACGTCGTGGGCGACCTCCAGGTGGCCCGGGTCGCGCTCCAGGACCAGGGTGTCGTCGTCCTGGACGACTACCGCTCGCAGCACACCCCGGGCGTGGCCGCCGCGACCTGGGGCGCGGTCTTCAACCACGGGCTCAAGCCGATCATGTTGACCGAGTGCAAGTTCTACGGCACCTGGGGGGATCCGGAGCCGTTCCAGCGCGACCTGCTCGACCGGGTGGACCTCGCCGCAGGCTGTTACCTCAGCTCCGAGACCTTGAACGGGCAGCAGGTGCTCCGGATGACCGGCGACTCGGACGGGATCGGCGCGTTCCGCCCCTCCCGCCACCACCGGCGGCTGGCCGCCGAGGCGGCCCGGGACGAGGCCTCGCAGTCCCGCCGGGCGGTCCAGGAGGAGGCCGCCCGAGACCTCGCCGCCCGCCGGGCCCGCGCCGCCGAGCTGCGCCGCCCGGCCAATGTCGCCAAGCGCGCCGCCCGCGACCTGCTGCCCCCGGTCGTCACCTCCGTCATCCGCCGCGCCCGCCGCGGCTGACGGCCGCCCGCCGACGGCCGACGGGTCCGACTGTCACCCGATACTCGGCCCCGCCCTGTCCCGCCCCGCCAACGCCGAAGGGCCGGTCGACGAACTCGACCGGCCCCTCGGTGTTGCGCGCTCCCTCAGGCCCGCGAGGCCTCCCGCGGCTCCTGGCCGGAGCCCGCGGAGCCCGCAGAGCCGTCGGAGCCCTCGGCGGCCGCAGCCTCCTCGGCCAGCTCGCGCCGGACGGCGGCCAGGGACGGGTTGGCCCATGCGCTGGCGACGCCCCAGTGGTAGAAGGCCAGCGCGATGGCCGCGACGACCAGCAGGTCCCAGCCCTCGGGCAGGTAGCCCTGGCCGCCGAAGTCGGTGCTGCCGGCCCAGGAGACGCCGGCCATCACGAACAGGTACGCGACCATCCAGGCGCCCGCCTTCAGGTGCGGCTTCAGCTCGGCCCACGGCTTGCGCAGCTCGTACCAGGCCCAGATCGGCAGACCGGCGGCCATCAGCAGGATGACCTTGCCGGTGAGCGGCCAGCGGGCCCAGTACAGGACCAGCGAGCCGAACACCATCGCCACGGGCGCGATGACCGGCATGGCCCGCAGCCGGACCGGCCGGGGCAGGTCCGGCGCGAGGCGGCGCAGCGCCATCACGGCGACCGGGCCGGTGACGTACGAGATCACGGTGGCGACCGAGACGATCTCGGCCAGCGAGCCCCAGCCGCGGAAGACCGCGAGGAACAGGAAGGCGACCACCAGGTTGAGCACCAGGGCCGGGCGCGGGATGCCGGTCTTGGCGTCGACCTTGCCGAAGATCTTCGGCAGGTGGCCGTTCTCCTGCACGCCGTGGATCATGCGCGAGGTGGTGGCGGCGTAGATCATGCCGGTGCCGCTGGGGGAGACGAAGGCGTCCGCGTACAGCAGCAGGGCGAGCCAGTTGAGGCCCCAGACCATCGCGAGGTCGGCGAGCGGCGAGGTGTAGGCGAGGCTGCTCCAGCCGTGCGACAGGTCGGCGGCCGGGATGGCACCGATGAAGGCGATCTGCAGCGCGACGTAGATCACCAGGGCGATCAGGATCGAGCCGATGACGGCCTTGGGCAGCGACTTGCCGGGGTTGCGGGCCTCGCCGGCCAGGTTGAGCGGGGACTGGAAGCCGTTGAAGGCCCAGACGATGCCGGACACCGCGACGGCGGTGAACACGGCGCTCCAGCCGTTCGGCGCGAAGCCGCCGTGGTCGGTGAAGTGGGCGGTGTCGAAGTGGGCGAACAGCAGCGCGCCGGCGGTCAGGGTCGGGACGATGACCTTGAAGACGGTGATCGCCGTGTTGGTCTTGGCGAACATCGTGATGGCGAACCAGTTGAGGATGAAGTAGCCGACCAGCAGCACGCTGGCCAGTGCCACCCCGCTCAGGGTGAGTTCCTTGCCGTTGTACAGCCCCTGTGCCCAGCCGAAGTGCCAGGAGCTCATGTACTGGACGGAAGCGGTGGCCTCGCCGGGGATGACCGAGACGATGGCGATCCAGTTGGCCCAGGCGGCGAGGTAGCCGGCCAGCGAGCCGTGCGAGTACTGGCCGTACCGGACCATGCCGCCGGCCTTGGGGAACATCGACCCGAGCTCGCTGTAGGTGAGCGCGATGGTCAGTGCCACGGCGGCCCCGATCACCCAGGCCAGGATCGACGCGGGGCCGGCCAGCCGGGCGGCGCGCTCGGCGCCGAACAGCCACCCGGATCCGATGATCGATCCGAGCCCCACGGCGGTGAGGCTGATGGTGCCGAGCGATCGCCGGTAGTTCTGATGTGATGCCGTCGGAGACTCTGGCTCACTCAACGTATCGGTCCTCTCGCTCGGGGTTTCATCGGGTGGTGTCGTGGTTTTTACGCTGGTTTCCGGACAAACGGAGACAGCCTATGGGGCCAAAACGGGCGAATACCTCAAGGGAAGCTCAAACTGTCCGATCGTTGCCATCTCGTGTCCGCTTTCCGGGTCACGACAGCCGCAGAAGTCGCCTGGGTCACAGCGGTTGCGGGGGTCGCGAGCGCCGCAGCGGCCACCTGGTCCGCACGGAGAACCCGAGAGGACCTGCGAGAACTCGAGAGAACCCGTGGATGGCGACGGCGCGCCGGGAAAAAGAAATTCCCCGCGGGTTCCTTTCGGATCCCACGGGGAATTCGGTTGTGTCCGAGGGGGGACTTGAACCCCCACGCCCGATAAAGGGCACTAGCACCTCAAGCTAGCGCGTCTGCCATTCCGCCACCCGGACAGGGTGTGTGCTTCGGGGTTTTTCTCGCCCCCTCGGCGACAGAGAGAACATTACCAGGGTTCTGGAGTGCTTCTCACCTGCGTTTCCCCGGGTGGGGGGATGTCCGGGTCGGTCGGGGTGGTCGGGCTGGCTGGGATGGGTCGCCACGGTGCGCGAACCCCGGCCGAAGCGGTGGCGAGCGCGAAGGAAACGGTCGACCCCGGCGGCGGCCGCGGTCCGTTCCGGCCGGAAGCGGTCCGACACGGGCAAGTTGTCGACGGTGCCACGGTCCCGGCGGTGCCTCTCCTAGCCTCTGTGGATCGAGGGCGCCATGAGCGGAACGCCTGATTCCCGGGTCGCGGACACTCCCGGGTCGCGGACGAAGGGCGGCTGGACGTGGAGCAGATCAGCGGGGCGGCGAAGGCCGAGCCGAGACGCGCCGGACCGGAGCGCGTACCCGCCGACCCAAGACGCACCGGGCCGGAACGCGCACCCGCCGGACCGGTCGAGGGCGTGTGGCGCTTCCCGGTGCCGGCCGAGGAGGCCTCGGTGCCGCTGACCCGGCACGCGGTCCGTGACCGCCTGCTGGCCCAGGGGATGGCCGGGGTGCGCTACCAGGAGCTGGTGGACGACGTGCTGCTGATCGTCTCGGAGCTGGTGAGCAACGCGGTGACGCACGCGGCGAAGCTGTCGCCGGAGGTGACGACCGAGCTGGCGGTCCGCCGGGGCTGGGTCCGGGTGTCGGTCGAGGACGGTGACCCGTACCGGCCGAAGGCGCTGGAGAGCGACACCGGGCGGACCGGTGGCCGCGGCCTGCTGCTGGTGAAGAGCGTGACGTTGCAGGCCGGCGGGGTGTGCGACGTGGAGCGGACGGGGGAGGGCGGCAAGGTCATCTGGGCCTCGCTGCCCGTCCCCCCGGAGACCGACGACTGAGCGCCGCGGGCCCGCAGACCGGTCCCGCCCGCCTACCAGTCCCGCCCGGCGATCTCCCGGATCCCCGGCAGCGCCGCCTCGAAGACCGTCTCGAACCACACCGAGAACGGCCGCTCGGCGCGCAGCTCCCGCAGTTCCTGCGCGGTCACGAAGGCGTAGTCGTCGACCTCGTCGGGGTTGGGCTCGACGGGCGCGGTCACCAGCCCGACGAACAGGTGGTTCCACTCCCGCTCGATCAGCCCGGTGGCCTCGTCCGGCAGGTCGTAACGGACCGTACCCGCCTCGCAGAGCAGCGCCGGCGCGATGCCGAGCTCCTCGGCGGTGCGGCGGGCGGCGGCGACGAACGGGGGCTCGTCCGGGTACGGGTGGCCGCAGCAGGTGTTCGACCAGACGCCGGGGGAGTGGTACTTGCCGAGTGCCCGCCGCTGGAGCAGCAGCCGCCCCTGGCGGTCGAAGAGGAAGACCGAGAACGCGCGGTGCAGCCGGCCGGGCTGCTGGTGTGCCCAGTGCTTCTCGGCGGTGCCGGTGGTGACGCCCTCGTCGTCGACCAGTTCCAGCAGGATCTCGGGACCGGCGCCGGCGGTCCCGGTCGAGGCCCCCGGGGCGACCGTCACGTCCGTCTCGACGTCGAGACCGGTGTCGATCTCGGAGTCGAAGTGTGTCGGGTTGGTCGGCAGGCTCTGGGGCATGGGGCCTCTTTCGGGAGGGGGGGAGCAACGGAAGCATCGGGGTACGTCCGGTACACCGGGTGCAGCGGACGCAGCGGGGGCACCGGCGCCGGCGTCGGGCTCCAGTCTGCCGTATGGGTGGCGGTGGGGACGGGTCCCACGCACAACCGGGCGGATCATGACCGTCCGCAGGTCGATTCCGGGCACAGATGGGTCCAAGTCACTCCCGGAAGGGTCATCGGAATAGCAGAATTGTTCGGCATTCGTTCGAGTCGCGTTCGATCACCGCTTCGCCCCCTCGTTCGATCATCGCCTCGCCCCCGCGTTCGATCACCGCTTCGCCACCCTCCCGTCACCTCGCGGCCCCCGGCCGCGTTCGGGTCGGCCGCCCGGGTCGCCTACCATCGCTTACGGCACGGTGCCCGCACTCGCGGCGGCACCGGCGCGCCGATTCGCGGCCCGGCCGGACGGAAAGCCGGTGCCCCGGCACCCCGCGCGCACCGCCCCGCGCACCGCACGACGGATCAGGAGACCCCGCATGATCGGCCTCGTTCTGGCAGCCGGCGCCGGCCGCCGGCTGCGCCCGTACACCGACACCCTGCCCAAGGCGCTGGTGCCGGTCGACGGGGAGCGGACCGTGCTGGACCTCACCCTCGGCAACTTCGCCGAGGTCGGCATCCGCGAGGCCGCGATCGTCGTCGGCTACCGCAAGGAAGCGGTGTACGACCGCAAGGACGCCCTGGAGAGCAAGTACGGCGTCAAGCTCCACCTGGTCGAGAACGACAAGGCCGAGGAGTGGAACAACGCGTACTCGCTCTGGTGCGCCCGCGAGCTCTTCGCCGAGGGCCTGCTGCTGGCCAACGGCGACACCGTGCACCCGGCGTCCGTGCAGCGCACCATGCTGGAGGGCAACCAGCGCCTCGTCGAGGCCGGCACCGCCCCCGGCATCCTGCTGGCCCTCGACACGGTGAAGAAGCTCGCCGACGAGGAGATGAAGGTCGTCGTCGACCCGGCCGCCGGCATGCGCCGCATCACCAAGCTGATGGACCCCACCGAGGCCACCGGCGAGTACATCGGCGTCACCGTGATCAACCCCGCCGCCGCCGCCGACCTGACCGACGCGCTGCGCGCCACCTACGAGCGCGACCCGCAGCTGTACTACGAGGACGGCTACCAGGAGATGGTCAACCGCGGCCTGCGGATCGACGTGCAGCCGATCGGCGAGGTCTCCTGGGTCGAGGTCGACAACCACGACGACCTGGCGAAGGCGCGGGAGATCGCGTGCCAGTACTGACCCGGCTGGTTCCGTCGCCGCTGTTCGTCGAGGTCCGCCCGGGCGCGCTGGACGCGCTCGGCGGCATCCTCGCCGACCAGCGGCTGTCCGCCTCGGGCCGGATCGCGGTGGCGATCAGCAACGGCTCGGGCGCGGCGATGCGCCGGCGCCTGGAGCCGGCCCTGCCCGGCGCCGACTGGTACAACGTCGACGACGGCAGCCTGGACAGCGCGGTGCGCCTGGCCGAGTCGGTGCGCGGCGGGCACTACGACGCGATGGTCGGCCTCGGCGGTGGCAAGATCATCGACGCCGCCAAGTACGCCGCCGCCCGAGTCGGCCTGCCGCTGGTCGCGGTCGCCACCAACCTGGCCCACGACGGCATCTGTTCGCCGGTCTCCACGCTCGACAACGACGCCGGCCGCGGCTCCTACGGGGTGCCCAGCCCGATCGGCATCATCGTCGACCTGGACGTGATCCGGCAGGCCCCGCCGCGCTTCGTGGCAGCCGGCATCGGCGACGTGGTCTCCAACATCTCCGCCTGCGCGGACTGGGAGTTGTCGCACGCGGTCACCGGCGAGCCGGTGGACGGACTGGCCGTGGCGATGGCCCGCTCGGCCGGCGAGAACCTGCTGCGGCACCCAGGTAACACTCAGGATCAGGACCTCCTCACGGCCCTCGCGGAAGCCCTGGTACTGTCCGGCATCGCGATGAACATCGCGGGCAGCACCCGGCCTTCCTCGGGTGCCTGCCACGAGATCTCGCATGCTCTGGACGTGCTGTACCCCAAGCGTTCCGCCCAGCACGGCGAACAGGTCGGCCTCGGCGCCGCGTTCGCCAGCTTCCTGCGGGGCGAGCGCGAGCTGACCGGTCTGATCGTGGAGCGCCTGGCGAGCCATGGACTGCCGGTGACCGCAGCTCAGATCGGTTTCACCGAGGCGGAGTTCACCGACGCGGTGCACTACGCTCCGAACACCCGCCCGGGGCGCTTCACCATCCTTGAGCACCTCGACCTCTCCCCCTCAGCAATCAGGGACGCGTACGCCGACTATGTCCAAGCCGTCAACAGCTGACCCCTCCACCACGGGCGCCGAGCGGCCCCCGGTGGACCTGACCCGCCGGCCCTCGATCGAGGAACTGCGCGCGGTGATCCACCCGGAGGGCATGCTCCAGCGCCGCAGCGCCGAGCACTGGGCCGGGCGCCTGTACATGCGGCGGATCTCGCTGCGGATCACCCGCGTGCTCTCCACCGTGACGGCGATCACGCCGAACGGCCTGACGTACCTGATGATGTTCACCGGCGTCCTGGCCGGCGTCGCGCTGGTCGTGCCGGGCATCGCGGGCGCGGTCCTGGGGGCCCTGCTGATCCAGGTCTACCTGCTGCTGGACTGCGTGGACGGCGAGGTGGCCCGCTGGCGCCGGCAGACCTCGCTCACCGGCGTCTACCTGGACCGGGTCGGCCACTACATGTCCGAGGCGGCCCTGCTCACCGGGCTGGGCCTGCGCGCCACCGACCTGCTGCACCGCGAGGGCGGCGGCTCGCACTGGGAGTGGGCGTTCCTGGGCACGCTGGCCGCGCTCGGCGCGATCCTGATCAAGTCCGAGACGGACCTGGTGGACGTGGCCCGGGCCCGCAGCGGCCTGACGGCGGTCGAGGACAGCGCCGCGGTGCCGCGCTCGTCCTCGGTGGCCAAGGCCCGCCGGGCGGCCTCCTTCCTGAAGTTCCACCGCCTGGTCGGCGCGGTCGAGGCCTCGCTGCTGATCCTCGCGGCCGGGATCGCCGACGCCGTCCACGGCGGGCTGTTCTTCACCCGGATCGCGGTGGTGGCGCTGGCGGCGATCGCCATGCTGCAGACCGTGCTGCACCTGCTGAGCATCGTCCTCTCCAGCAGGCTGCGATGAGCGCCCCGACCAGCGCGGAGAACTTCCGCCTCGGAGCCGTCATCATCACCATGGGCAACCGCCCCGAGGAACTGGCCGCCCTGATCGACTCGGTGCGCGCCCAGGAGGGCGCGGCGGTCGAGCTGGCCGTGGTGGGCCAGGGCGCCGAGCTGCCGCCGCTGCCGGAGGGCGTGCGCAGCGTCGAGCTGCCGGAGAACCTCGGCATCCCGGGCGGGCGCAACGTCGGCATCGAGCTGTTCGGCCGCGACGGCCGGGACGTGGACGCCGTCCTCTTCCTGGACGACGACGGGCACCTGCCGCGCACCGACTCGGCCCGCCTGCTGCGCGAGGCCTTCACCGCCGACCCGGAGCTGGGCATCGTGGCCTTCCGGATCGCCGACCCCGACACCGGCGTGACCCAGCGTCGGCACGTCCCCCGGCTGCGTGCCAGCGACCCGCTGCGCTCGTCCCGGGTGACCACCTTCCTGGGCGGCGCGACCGCCGTGCGCTGCGCGGTGTTCGAGCAGGCCGGGCAGCTGCCCGCGGAGTTCTTCTACGCCCACGAGGAGACCGACCTCGCGTGGCGCGCGGCGGACGCCGGCTGGGCCATCGACTACCGCGCGGACGTGGTGCTGCACCACCCGACGACCTCGCCCGCCCGGCACGCCACCTACTTCCACAACATTGCCCGTAACAGGGTTTGGCTCGCCAGACGGAACCTTCCGGCCCTGTTGGTGCCTCTCTATCTGGGAACCTGGTTCCTGCTGACCCTGGCCCGCCGCCCCTCCTCGGAGGCGCTGAAGGCCTGGTGGGGCGGGTTCCGGGCGGGCTGGCGCGAACCCTGCGGTCCGCGGCGGCCCATGCGATGGCGTACCGTTTGGCGATTGACCAGGCTGGGCCGGCCACCGGTCATCTGATCGAATGATCGATCGCTGCGGCCGGTGACCACACACCGGCCGGACTCTCCCCGTGATCCAGTGGATCCCCATCGGCGCAAGGCCGGCGGACCCCCGTCGACCGGCCGCCCCGACCGATCCCGCGTGAAGGACGAATGTGTCGACAGTGAGTGAACCCGTCAGCCTCTCATCCCCCAGGGGGGTGGACGCGGGCCTGACCCCCAAGCAGCTTGCGGACAAGTACGGCCTGGCCGTGAGCGGCAGGCGGCCCGGCCTGGTCTCCTACACCAAGCAGCTCTGGGCCCGGCGCCACTTCATCTGGGCCTTCGCCACCGCCCGCCTGGTGGCCCAGTACACCGACGCCAAGCTCGGCCAGCTGTGGCAGGTCGTGACGCCGCTGCTGAACTGCGCGGTGTTCTACCTGGTCTTCGGTGTGATCCTGAAGAGCAAGGACAACTTCCCGCCGGACACCTACATCGCCTGGCTCTGCATCGGTGTCTTCGTCTTCCAGTTCACCCAGAACGCGGTGCAGTCCGGTACCCGGGCGATCGCCGACAACCTCGGGCTGATCCGCGCGCTGCACTTCCCCCGGGCCTCGCTGCCGATCGCGTTCACCGTGATCCAGCTCCAGCAGCTGCTGATCTCGATGGTGGTGCTGGTCGGCACCGTGCTGGTCAGCGGCATCAAGCCGGGCCGGACCTGGCTGCTGATCATCCCGGCCCTGGTGCTGCAGATGATGTTCAACACGGGCATCGCCCTGGTCATGGCGCGGCTCGGCTCCAAGACCAGCGACATCTCCCAGCTGATCCCCTTCGTGATGCGGGCCTGGATGTTCCTGTCCGGCGTGATGTTCAGCATCCAGGACAAGATCCAGGAGTGGCCCAAGTACATCCAGACGCTGATGGCCCTCAACCCGGCCTCGGTCTACATGGACCTGCTGCGGCACGCCTTCGCGCCGATCATCTACAACAAGCACCAGCCCTCGTACCAGGAACTCCCGCTCCACCAGTGGACCTACGCCATCGGGTGGGCGGTCGTGATGTTCGTGATCGGATACGTCTTCTTCTGGAAGGCCGAGGAGGAGTACGGCCGTGGCTGACGTCGAACTGAGCAAGCTGGACACCGTCCGGGACGCGGATGTCGCCCGCGAGCCCACCGTCGTCGTCGACGACGTGCACATCGTCTACCGGGTGCACGGCGCCGGCTCCGGCAAGGGCAGCGCCACCTCGGCGATGAGCCGCATCATCAGCCGCAAGCGCTCCGCGGGCGTGCGCGAGGTGCACGCCGTGCGCGGCGTCAGCTTCACCGCCTACAAGGGCGAGGCGATCGGCCTGATCGGCTCCAACGGCTCCGGCAAGTCGACCATGCTGGCCGCCATCGCGGGCCTGCTGCCGACCGAGAAGGGCGGCATCTACACCAACGGCCAGCCCTCGCTGCTGGGCGTGAACGCGGCGCTGATGAACGAGCTCACCGGTGAGCGCAACGTCATCCTCGGCTGCCTGGCGATGGGCATGGCGCCGGCCGACGTGCGCAGCCGCTACGAGGACATCGTCGAGTTCTCCGGCATCAACGAGAAGGGCGACTTCATCTCGCTGCCGATGCGCACGTACTCCTCCGGCATGGGTGCCCGCCTGCGCTTCGCCATCGCTGCCGCGAAGACCCACGACGTGCTGCTGATCGACGAGGCGCTGGCCACCGGCGACCAGGCGTTCCAGCAGCGCAGCAAGAAGCGGATCGACGAACTGCGCAAGTCCGCCGGTACGGTCTTCCTGGTCAGCCACGACAACAGCTCGATCCGCGAGGTCTGCGAGCGGACGATCTGGATCGAGGCCGGCGAGCTGATCATGGACGGCCCGACCGAAGAGGTCGTCGGCCGCTACGAGCGCGGCGAACGCCCGTAGGGCGTGTCTGACAATTCCCGCCGGGCGCGCGACGCCGGGCATCCCGCCTGGACGCACCGGCGAAACGCCCAAGTACGGCCCAGTACGAGGACGCTTCGCCGGCACGCCCAGCCGGGCGCCCAACGCCGCGCGCTGATCCGCCGCGAATTGTCAGACACGCCCTAACACCAGGCCGTCCAGGGGGCCGGTTCCGGGGATTTCCGGGGCCGGCCCCCTGTTCGTGCGCCCCCGTCGGTGCCCCGGGTGGCCCGCCGCCGCGGGGGTGAGCGCCCCCGTGCGCCGGGCGGGGCGCTCTTCTCCGGCGCGCCCCGTGGTGTCAGGCTGTATGCGCGGGGGCGGTGTGCCGGAGGTGGCGCCCCTGCTCGGACGCGTGTCCGAGTCGGGCCGGTGATGCCCAGCGGTGTAGAACGGGGGAGTGACAGCAGTGTCGGCTTCGGCCCAGCCCAGAGATACGTCGGTGAACCGCTCCGCGGGGGAGACCCTGGACAAGGCGGGCGCGGAGAACTTCCCGGTCGCCCCGTTCTTCCTGCCCGCGGCCTGGCGCGACGACCTGATGGCCGTCTACGGCTACGCCCGGCTGGTCGACGACGCCGGCGACGGCGACCTGGCCGATCCGGCCGCCACCGCCGCCCTGCTCGGGGTCGAGGCCACGCCTCCCGCCACCCCTTCGGCCCAGTCCGGCCCGCCGACTCCGCAGGAGGTCGCCTTCCGCCTCGCACTGCTGGACGGTCTGGAGCGCGATCTCGACCGGGTCTTCGAGGCGGCGCTCCACCCGGGGGCCTCCGAGGGCCCCCGCCACCCACTGCTGCGCAGCCTCGTCCCGCTGGTCGACCGGCACGGGCTCACCCCGGAGCCGTTCCGCCGCCTGATCGAGGCCAACCGGGTGGACCAGACCACCACCCGCTACGCCGGCTACGACGACCTGATCGGCTACTGCACCCTCTCCGCCGACCCGGTCGGCCGCCTGGTGCTGGCCATCGCCGGCGTCGCCACCCCCGAGCGGATCGAGCTGTCCGACGCGATCTGCAGCGCCCTCCAGGTGGTCGAACACCTTCAGGACGTCGCCGAGGACCTCGCCCACGGGCGGATCTACCTCCCCGCCGAGGACCTCGCCCGGTTCGGCGTCACCGAGGCGGACCTCGCCGCCCCCACCGCCAGCGGCCCGGTGCGCGAGCTGATCGCCTTCGAGGTGCAGCGGGCCCGCACCCTGCTCGACCGCGGCGCGCCATTGGTAGGTACGGTTCGGGGGAGGCTTCGACTGCTCCTGGCGGGATTCACCGCCGGCGGGTACGCGGCCCTGGCGGCCATCGAGGACGCCGGGTACGACGTGCTCGCGCAGCAGGCGAAGCCGAACAAGCGCCGCCTCGCAGCGAAGGCGGCGGCAATCTTCGCGAAGGGAAGGTGAACGCCCGAGTGGCGGCATCACCACTGGCGTCGGCCCAGGTCATGGCGGCGTACCGGTACTGCGAGGCAGTCACCGGACTTCAGGCACGCAACTTCAGCTACGGCATCCGGTTGCTGCCCGAACCCAAGCGGCTGGCCATGTCGGCCCTGTACGCCCTGGCCCGCCGGGTCGACGACATCGGCGACGGGGACCTTCCGTCCGACCGCAAGGCCGAGGCGCTGGTGCGCACCCGGGAACTGGTGGACGAGGTCCGCGCCGGGGTGGTCGCCGAGGACGACACCGACCCGATCAAGGTCGCCCTGGCCGACGCGGCCCGGCGCTTCCCGATCCCGCTCGGCGGCTTCGACGAACTGATCGACGGCGTCGAGATGGACCTCAAGGGCGCCGAGTACCAGACCTACGAGGAACTGAAGGTCTACTGCCGCTGCGTGGCCGGCTCGGTCGGCCGGCTCTCGCTCGGCGTGTACGGCTGCGACGACCCCGAGCGCGGCGCGGGCTACGCGGACACCCTGGGCCTGGCCCTGCAGCTCACCAACATCCTGCGCGATCTGCGCGAGGACGCCCTGAACGGCCGTACCTACCTGCCAGCCGAGGACCTGGCCCGGTTCGGCTGCGAGCAGGGCTTCGCGCTGCCCAGGCCGCCGGTCGGCGCCGACTTCACCGGCCTGGTGGCCTTCGAGGCCGCCCGCGCCCAGGCCGCCTTCGAGGAGGGCCTGCGGCTGCTGCCGATGCTCGACCGCCGCAGCCGGGCCTGCACCGCCGCGATGGCGGGGATCTACCACCGGCTGCTCGGCCGGATCGCCGCCGACCCCGAGTCCGTCCTGCGCGGCCGGGTCTCGCTGCCGGGCTGGGAGAAGGCGTACGTCGCGCTTTCCGGGCTCGCCGGGGGGCGTTCTTGATTCTCACCGCAGTTCTGTCACGCTGTGTCAGCGGGGAATCACAAGCGGGCAGAGCAGTGTTGACCAGGACCGGGCCGGTCACGAGCGTGCCGGCCGGAGCGACCGCCGCAGGGCGGTCCAGCAATCGCGAGGGGGAGGGTCGATGACCGGGCGAGCCGATGCCGCGCGCCCGGCCGCCGTGGTGGTCGGCGGCGGCCTGGCCGGGATCACCGCCGCGCTGCGGCTGGCCGAGGCCGACCACCGGGTCACGCTGGTCGAGGGGCGGCCCAGGCTCGGCGGGCTGGCGTTCTCCTTCCAGCGCGGCGAGCTGACCGTCGACAACGGCCAGCACGTCTACCTGCGCTGCTGCACCGCCTACCGCGGCCTGCTGGAGCGGCTCGGCGCCGCCCGGTTGGTCCACGTACAGGACCGGCTGGACGTCCCGGTGCTCTCCGTCGCCGGGCCGGACACGGCCCCGGTGCGCACCCTCGGGCGGCTGCGCCGGGCCGGCCTGCCCGTTCCGCTGCACCTGGCCGGCAGCCTCGCCCGCTACCCGCACCTCGGGCCGGCCGACCGCGCCCGGGTGGTCCGCGGCGCGCTGGCGCTCCAGGGCCTGGACCTCGCCGACCCGGCACTGGACGAGATCTCCTTCGGCGAGTGGCTGCGCCGCAACGGGCAGAACGCGAACACCCTCGCCGCCCTCTGGGACCTGGTCGGCGTCGCCACCCTGAACGCCCGGGCCGACCAGGTGTCGCTGGCGCTGGCGGCGATGGTCTTCAAGACCGGCCTGCTCTCCGATCCGGGCGCCTCCGACATCGGCATGGCCGCCGTCCCGCTCGGCGTGATCCACCACGACCGGGCGCTCGCCGAGCTGGAACGCGCGGGCGTGAAGGTACTGCTGCGCGCCCGCGTGACGGAGCTCAAGCCGGCGGTGCCCCAGCACGCCGTCCATCTGGAAGGCGGCGCGGAGCCGCTCGCCGCCGAGACCGTCGTGCTGGCCGGCGCCCAGGACAGCGCGGCCGCCCTGCTGCCCCCGAACGCCCTCCCCGGCCAGGACCGGCTGGCCGACTTCGGCACCGCGCCGATCCTCAACGTGCACGTGGTCTACGACCGCAAGGTGCTGCGCCGGCCGTTCTTCGCCGCCCTCGGCTCCCCGGTGCAGTGGGTCTTCGACCGCACCGCGCACTCCGGCCTGGCCGGCACCGGGCTCGGCCGGGCCCACCCCGGCGCCCAGTACCTGGCGCTCTCGCAGTCCGCCGTCCAGGACGAGATCGACCTGCCGGTCGCCGAGCTGCGCCGCCGGTACCTGCCGGAGCTGGCCCGGCTGCTCCCGGCCGCCGCCGGGGCCGAGGTGCTGGACTTCTTCGTCACCCGCGAGCGCACCGCCACCTTCGACCCGGCGCCCGGCAGCGCGCTGCTGCGCCCGTCGGCCCGTACCGACGTCCCAGGCCTGCTGCTGGCTGGCGCGTGGACGGCCACCGGCTGGCCCGCGACCATGGAGGGGGCCGTGCGCAGCGGCCACGCCGCGGCCGACGCGGCGCTCGCCGCGGCCGGCAGTCGGCTCCCGGCGGACCGGGGCGACGGGAGGTGGCCCCGGTGACGGCGGGCGCCGCCGGGGACCCCGCCAGAGCCGGCGGGCCTCCCGTCGACCGCACCGGCGGGAACGACACCGGCCGCACCGGCGGCACTGACAGCGGTGACACCGGCACCAGCCGCACCGACCCGAGCCGCATCGACACCGGCCGCACCGACACCGGCCACATCGACACCAGCCGCACCGACAGCGCAAGCACCCGGCCGCCCCGGGCGGTCCGGCACCACGAGGGAGAGGGAACGCACGTGGAGTCACGCACCGGCATCGCCGTCGGAGGCACGGCGCACGCCGAACCGGTCTCGGTGCCGGAGCTGCTGGCCCGCAGCCGCACGCTCTGCACCCCGCCGCTACGGTCCGCCGTCGCCCGTTTGGCCGCACCGATGGACACTGTCGCCGCGTACCACTTCGGCTGGATCGACCGGGACGGCACCCCGGCCAAGGGCGACGGCGGCAAGGCTGTGCGCCCCGCCCTGGCCCTGCTCTCCGCCCGGGCCACCGGCGCCGCCGCCGAGGTCGGCGTGCCGGGCGGGGTCGCGGTTGAACTGGTGCACAACTTCTCCCTGCTCCATGATGATCTGATGGACGGTGACGAGACCCGACGGCACCGGGCCACCGCCTGGACGGTCTTCGGTCCGGCCCAGGCGATCCTGGCTGGCGACGCCCTGGCGACGCTCGGCACGGAGGTGCTGCTCGACGCCGCGGTGACCGGCGGTACGAGCCCCACCGACGCCGCACGCGCCGTCCGGCTGCTCACCACGGCGACCCGCCGACTGATCGACGGCCAGGCCATGGACGTCGCCTTCGAACAGCGCGACAGCGTCACCGTCGCCGAGTGCCTGGAGATGGAGGGCGGCAAGACCGCGGCGCTGCTGGCGGCCGCCTCGGCGATCGGCGCCGTCCTGGCCGGGGCCGACGACAAGGTCTCCGAACCGCTCCAGCGTTACGGCCACCACCTGGGCCTGGCCTTCCAGGCGGTGGACGACCTGCTCGGCATCTGGGGCGCCACCGAGGTCACCGGCAAGCCGCACTGGGGCGATCTGCGCCAGCGCAAGAAGTCCCTGCCGGTCGCCGCCGCGCTGGCCGAGGGCGGCGCGGCCTCGCGCCGGCTCGCCGAGCAGCTGGCCGACCCGAAGGGCCGCGGCGAGGAGGGCGAGCCCGAGCTCGCCGCCCGGGCCGCGCTGATCGAGGAGGCCGGCGGCCGCGCCTGGACCCAGGAGGAAGCCCGCCGCCAGCACACGACTGCCCTCGCCGCCCTGGACGAGGTGCCCATGTCCGACGAGGTGCGCGAGCACTTCGTCGCACTCGCCGAATTCGTGGTGGTACGAGAGAGGTGACGTTACGTTGACAGCAACCGCGGACGGCCGGCTCGACCCTGAGTACGATTCCGAGCCGGTCGCGGTGGGCGACCGCCCCCCGACCCTCCTGGGCGCCGGGCGGTGGCAGCCCGAAGACACCGACCAGCTCCGGCCGGCCGGTGAGGCGGACCTCGGAGCGGCCGACGCGCGGGAGGCACTGGCCCGCGCCACCACCCACCTGCTCTCGCTGCAGAGCTCCGAGGGCTGGTGGAAGGGCGACCTGGAGACCAACGTCACCATGGACGCCGAGGACTTACTGCTGCGGCAGTTCCTCGGGATCCGGACCGAGGACCAGACCAAGGCCACCGCCGAATGGATCCGGTCCCAGCAGCGGGAGGACGGCACCTGGGCCACCTTCCACGGCGGGCCGGCCGAACTGTCCACCACCGTCGAGGCGTACGTCGCCCTCAAACTCGCCGGCGACGACCCCGAGGCCCCGCACATGGTGGCCGCCGCACGGTACGTCCGCTCCGCCGGGGGCATCGCGGCCGCCCGGGTCTTCACCCGGATCTGGCTCGCGCTCTTCGGCTGGTGGCCCTGGGAACGGCTCCCCGAGATGCCGCCCGAGATCATCTTCCTGCCCAAGTGGCTGCCGCTGAACATCTACGCCTTCGGCTGCTGGGCCCGCCAGACCATCGTCCCGCTGACCGTCGTCTCGGCCCACCGCCCCGTCCGTCCGGCGCCCTTCCCGCTCACCGAGCTGCACACCGACCCGGACCACCCCTACCCCGACCGGCCGCTCGCCCCCGCCACCAGCTGGGACGGCCTCTTCGAGCGCCTCGACAAGGTCCTGCACGCCTACCACCACCGCGCCTTGCGCCCGCTGCGCCGTCTCGCCGTCTCGCAGGCCTGCCGCTGGATCGTCGAACGGCAGGAGGCCGACGGCTGCTGGGGTGGCATCCAGCCGCCCGCCGTGTACTCGCTGATCGCCCTGCACCTGGAGGGCTACGAGCTGGAGCACCCGGTGATGCAGGCCGGACTCTCCTCCTTCGACCGCTTCACCGTGCACACCGAGGACGGCCGACGCTGGCTGGAGGCCTGCCAGTCCCCGGTCTGGGACACCTGCCTGGCCACCATCGCGCTGGTCGACGCCGGGCTGCCGGCCGACCACCCGGCGCTGGTCTCGGCCGTCGACTGGATGCTCGGCGAGGAGATCCGCAAGGACGGCGACTGGTCCGTCCAGCGGCCCACGCTGGCCCCCGGCGGCTGGGCCTTCGAGTTCGAGAACGACACCTACCCCGACATCGACGACACCGCCGAGGTGGTGCTCGCGCTGGGCCGGGTCGACCACCCCGACCCGGCCAAGGTCGATGCGGCGATGGACCGCGGCGTGCTCTGGAACCTCGGCATGCAGTCCAAGAACGGCGCCTGGGGCGCCTTCGACGTCGACAACACCAGCACGCTGCCCAACAAGCTGCCGTTCTGCGACTTCGGCGAAGTGGTCGACCCGCCGTCCGCCGACGTCACCGCCCACGTGGTGGAGATGCTCGCCGAGACCGGCCGGGCCCGCGACCGGCGCACCCGGCGCGGCGTCGAGTGGCTGCTGCACAACCAGGAGGCGGACGGCTCCTGGTTCGGCCGCTGGGGCACCAACTACATCTACGGCACCGGCTCGGTGCTGCCCGCCCTGGTCGCGGCCGGCGTCCCGGACGAGCACCCGGCGATCCGGCGCGCCGTCCGCTGGCTGGAGGACCGGCAGAACACCGACGGCGGCTGGGGCGAGGACATGCGCTCCTACGAGGACCCGGCCCGCTGGGCCGGGCGCGGCGACTCCACCGCCTCGCAGACCGCATGGGCGCTGATGGCGCTGCTCGCGGCCGGCGAGGGCCCGGACGGCCGGGCCAACCCGGCGGTGGAACACGGCGTGGACTGGCTGGTGCGCACCCAGCTGCCCGAGGGCACCTGGGACGAGCCGCAGTTCACCGGCACCGGCTTCCCGTGGGACTTCTCCATCAACTACCACCTGTACCGGCTGGTCTTCCCGGTCACCGCGCTCGGCCGCTACCTGCACGGCAGCCCCGCCCTCGGCCGCCGCAACGGCGACACCCCGGCGATCGGGGCGGCGCGGTGACCACCGCCCCGCTGCTGGTGCTCTGCGCACTGGGCCCCGAGGTCTGGGCGCTGCGCGGTGGCGACTGGCGCGGCGCGGCCGGCGGGCCGCCGGTGCTGGTGCGCACCGGCATGGGCCGGCGGCGGGCCGCGCTGACCGTCCGCCGGCTGCTCGGCTCCGCCCCCGGCGGCTACGGCGCGGTCGTGGTGGCCGGCTTCGGCGCCGCGGTCGGCCCGGGCGTGCTGCCGGGCGACATCGTGGTCGCCGACGGCGTGCGCGACGCGGAGGGGCACCTGTACCCCGTCGACTCCGGGCCGGAGCTCGCCAGGGCCCTCAAGGAACTCGGCCTGACCGCGCACGCCGGGGTGCACCACACCGCCGACCACGTCGTCCGCGGCCTCGAACGGCGCGCCCTGCACCTCCAGGGCGCGCTCGCCGTCGACATGGAGGCCGCCGCCGTGCTGGCCGCGCTGCGGGAACGGCGGCCGACGCTGCCCGCCGCCGTCCTGCGGGTGGTCGTGGACACCCCCGAGCGCGAACTGCTGCGGCCCGGCACCCTCCCGGCCGGGGTGCGTGCCTGGCGGACCCTGCGGGCGGCGGTGCCCGCCCTGGTCGACTGGTACCGGCAGGAGTCCCGGCCCGGCCCCGCGGACCTGAACCACCCCACATCCTCGACGCTCCCCCAGGAGGCGAGCTAGCCATGGCCATGCCGTTGCGCCAGACCGTGCGGGTCGGCACCTACCTCATGCAGCAGAAGCTGCTCAAGCGCCGGGACAAGTTCCCACTGATCGTCGAACTGGAGCCGCTGTTCGCCTGCAACCTCGCCTGTGAGGGCTGTGGCAAGATCCAGCACCCGGCGGGTGTGCTGAAGCAGCGCATGCCGGTGGCCCAGGCGGTCGGCGCGGTCCTGGAGTCGGGTGCCCCGATGGTCTCGATCGCCGGCGGCGAGCCGCTGATGCACCCGCAGATCGACGAGATCGTCCGCCAGCTCGTCGAGCGCCGCAAGTACGTCTTCCTCTGCACCAACGCGCTGCTGATGCGCAAGAAGATGGACAAGTTCAAGCCCTCGCCGTACTTCACCTTCGCCGTGCACATCGACGGCATGCGCGAGCGGCACGACGAGTCGGTGGCCAAGGAGGGCACCTTCGACGAGGCGGTGGCGGCGATCAAGGAGGCCAAGCGGCGCGGCTTCCGGGTCACCACCAACAGCACCTTCTTCAACACCGACACCCCGCAGACCATCATCGAGGTGCTGGACTTCCTCAACGACGAGCTCAAGGTCGACGAGATGATGATCTCCCCGGCCTACGCCTACGAGAAGGCCCCCGACCAGGAGCACTTCCTCGGCGTCGACCAGACCCGGGAGCTCTTCCGCAAGGCCTTCGCCGGCGGCAACCGGAGCCGCTGGCGGCTCAACCACAGCCCGCTCTTCCTGGACTTCCTGGAGGGCAAGGCCGACTTCGAGTGCACCCCCTGGGGCATCCCCAACTACTCGCTGTTCGGCTGGCAGCGGCCCTGCTACCTGATGGCCGACGGCTACGTGCCCACCTACCGCGAACTCGTCGAGAAGACCGACTGGAGCAAGTACGGCCGCGGCAAGGACCCGCGCTGCGCCAACTGCATGGCGCACTGCGGCTACGAGCCGACCGCCGTACTCGCCACCATGGGCTCGCTCAAGGAGTCGCTGCGTGCCATCACCGAGACCATCGGCGCCAACCGCGGCCACTGAGCCAGTCGTTCGACCGCGCCACCGCTCCCGAGGACACCCCGTCCGGCCCGGGCCCCCCCCCACCGCCCGCCCCCCCCCCCCCCGGGGGCGGC
>NZ_JBHWIR010000021.1:36387-40010 GCF_042731835.1 Kitasatospora sp. NPDC059817
GCTCCGGCGGAGGCGCAGGGCCCAGCTGCACCGTCTCGCCCCCCCCCGCCGGGCGCCGGCCCGGGGGGGGGCGGGCGGCCGCCCCCCCCCCGCCCCCCGGCCCCGCCCCCGCCGGGCGGCGGCACCACCGCGCCACTCCGAGTCGTGAGGTGTACCCATGTCACTGCTCTCCAGCGTCACGTCACCGGCCGAACTGCGAAAGCTTCCGGCGGCCGAACTCCCGCTGCTCGCCGACGAGATCCGCGCGTTCCTGATCGACGCCGTCACCCGCGCCGGCGGCCACCTCGGGCCCAACCTCGGCGTGGTCGAGCTGACCATCGCCCTGCACCGGGTCTTCGACTCCCCGTACGACCGGATCGTCTTCGACACCGGCCACCAGAGCTACGTCCACAAACTGCTCACCGGCCGCCAGGACTTCTCCCGGCTGCGGATGAAGGGCGGGCTCTCCGGCTACCCCTCGCGCGGCGAATCCGAACACGACCTGGTCGAGAACTCGCACGCCTCCACCGCCCTGTCCTACGCCGACGGCCTCGCCAAGGCCGCCCGACTGCTCGGCCAGCACGACCGGCACACCGTCGCGGTGATCGGCGACGGCGCGCTCACCGGCGGGCTCGCCTGGGAGGCGCTCAACAACATCGCCGAGGCCCGCGACCGGCCGCTGGTCATCGTCGTCAACGACAACGAGCGTTCCTACGCCAAGACCATCGGCGGCCTCGCCAACCACCTGGCCACCCTGCGCACCACCCAGGGGTACGAACGCTTCCTCGCCCTCGGCAAGGGCGCGCTGCAGCGCACCCCGCTCGTCGGCCAGCCGATCTTCGACGCGCTGCACGGGGCCAAGAAGGGCTTCAAGGACGCCTTCGCGCCCCAGGGCATGTTCGAGGACCTCGGGCTGAAGTACCTCGGGCCGATCGACGGCCACGACCTCGGCGCCGTCGAACAGGCGCTGCGCCAGGCGCGCAACTTCGGCGGCCCCGTCATCGTGCACTGCCTCACCGTCAAGGGGCGCGGCTACCGGCCCGCCGAACAGGACGAGGCCGACCGCTTCCACGCCGTCAACCCGATCGACCCGTACACCTGCCTGCCGATCTCGCCCAGCGGCGGAGTCTCCTGGACCTCGGTGTTCGGCGACGAACTGGTCGCGCTCGGCGCCGAGCGGCCCGACCTGGTGGCGATCACCGCGGCGATGCTCCAACCGGTCGGCCTGGCCCGCTTCGCCAAGGCCTTCCCGGACCGCACCTTCGACGTCGGCATCGCCGAGCAGCACGCCGTCACCTCCGCCGCCGGCCTCGCCACCGGCGGCCTGCACCCGGTCGTCGCCGTCTACGCGACCTTCCTGAACCGGGCCTTCGACCAGGTCCTGATGGACGTCGCCCTGCACCGGCTCGGCGTCACCTTCGTCCTCGACCGCTCCGGGGTCACCGGCACCGACGGCGCCTCGCACAACGGCATGTGGGACATGTCGATCCTCCAGGTCGTCCCGGGCCTCAGGCTCGCCGCCCCGCGCGACGCCGAACAGCTGCGGGCCCAGCTGCGCGAGGCCGTCGAGGTCGAGGACGCCCCCACCGTGGTCCGCTTCCCCAAGGCCACCATCGGGCCCGCCGTGCCGGCCGTCGAACGGATCGGCGGGATGGACGTCCTGCTGCGCACCGGCCGGCCGTCGGAGATCCTCCTGGTCGCGGTCGGCACCACCGCCGCCGCCTGCCTGGACGCCGCCCGGTTGCTGCTCGCCGAGGGCTTCACCGCGACCGTCGTCGACCCCCGCTGGGTCAAACCGGTCGACCCGGTCCTGCCGGAACTGGCCGCCGCCCACCGGCTGGTCGTCACCGTCGAGGACAACGGCCGCACCGGTGGCGTCGGCGCCGCCGTCGCCCAGGCGCTGCGCGACGCCGACGTGGACGTGCCGGTGCGGGTGCTCGGCCTGCCGCAGGAGTTCCTCGGCCACGCCGCGCGCGGGGAGATCCTGGAGGAGACCGGTCTGACCGGCACCGGAGTCGCCGCCCAGACCGCCGTCTTCGCCAAGAACCTGCTACCGAACCGAGGAGCGAACCAGCGCCATGCCGGCTGACCCCGACCGCACCGCCGCCAGCTTCGACCTCGCCGCGCTGATCGCCGAACGCGGCGCCGAGCGGTACGAGCTGCACGGCCGCCACCTCAACCCGCAGCTGCCGCGCATGCTGCACACCATCGGCTTCGACAAGTACTACGAGCGCGCCAAGGGCCCGTACTTCTACGACGCCGAGGGCAACGAGTACCTCGACATGCTGGCCGGCTTCGGCATCTTCGCGCTGGGCCGCCACCACCCGGTCGTGCGATCGGCGATCCAACAGGTGATGGACCTCGACCTGCCGGACCTGGTCCGCTTCGACTGCTCGCCGCTGCCCGGGCTGCTCGCCGAGCGACTGCTCTCGTACACGCCCGGGCTGGACCGGGTGTTCTTCGGCAACAGCGGCACCGAGGCGGTGGAGACCGCGCTCAAGTTCGCCCGGTACGCCACCGGCCGCAGGCGCGTCCTGTACGCCGACCACGCCTTCCACGGGCTGACCACCGGCTCGCTCTCCGTCAACGGGGAGAGCGGTTTCCGCAAGGGCTTCGACCCGCTGCTGCCGGACACCGCCATCCCGCTCGGCGACCTCGGCGCGCTGGCCAGGGAGCTGAAGCGCGGCGACGTCGCCGCCCTGATCGTCGAGCCGATCCAGGGCAAGGGCGTCCTGGCGCCGCCGCCCGGCTGGCTGCGTGCCGCGCAGGCCCTGCTGCATGAGCACAGGGCGCTGCTGATCTGCGACGAGGTGCAGACCGGGATCGGCCGTACCGGCGAGTTCTTCGCCTACCAGCACGAGGAGGGCGTGCTGCCCGACCTGGTCTGCGTGGCCAAGGCGCTCTCCGGCGGCTACGTGCCGGTCGGGGCGACGCTCGGCAAGAGCTGGATCTTCGAGAAGGTGTACTCCTCGATGGACCGGGTGCTGGTGCACTCGGCCAGCTTCGGTGCCAACGCCCAGGCGATGGCGGCCGGACTGGCGACCCTGGAGGTGATGCGCGAGGAGAAGGTGGTGGAGAACGCGCGTCAGGTCGGCGATCAGTTGCGCGAGCGGCTGGCCGCACTGGTCGACCGGTACGAGCTGCTCGCCGAGGTGCGCGGCCGGGGTCTGATGATCGGCATCGAGTTCGGCCGACCCAAGTCGCTCAAGCTGCGCACCGGCTGGACGGCTCTGCAAGCGGCGCGCAAGGGGCTGTTCGCCCAGATGGTGGTCGTCCCGCTGCTCCAGCGGCACCGGATCCTGACCCAGGTGTCCGGGGACCACCTGGAGGTGATCAAGCTGATCCCGCCGCTGATCATCACGGAGCGCGACGTCGACCGGTTCGTGGACGCCTTCACCGACATCATGGATGACGCGCACCGGGGGAGCGGGCTGATGTGGGACTTCGGGCGGACGCTGGTGAAGCAAGCGGTCGGCAGCCGCTGAGCTGGTTCTGGGCGGGTGCTCGGCGGCGGTGCGGGAGTGTTGCGGGAGTGTTGCGGGAGTGGGGATTAGGCCCGGCCCCACTCCCCAACCCGGGGGGGAAACCACTCTGATATAAAAAAAAAAAAAAACCCCAAAACACAAAGTTAAAAGTTTTTAAGG
>NZ_JBHWIR010000021.1:40019-61789 GCF_042731835.1 Kitasatospora sp. NPDC059817
GTCCGGGGGGGGGGGGGCCGGGGGGGGGGGGGGGGGGGGGGGGGGGGGGGGGGGGGGGGGGGTGGGGGGGGGGGGGGGGGGGGGGGGCGCCGGGCCCCCCCCCCCCCCCCCCACTCCGTGGGAGACACCGTGTCAGAGCTCGGTCCGGCGGCGCCGGATGACCACGACGAGATCGACGGTGGCGAACAGGGTGAGCAGGCCGCAGGCGATGGCGAAGCCGGTGAGGGTCCCCTGGCTGGGGGCGCCGTTGGCGGGGGAGGCCGCCGCCCAGATCGCGAAGCCCGCCGTCGCGAGCGCGAACAGCGGCGTGAAGGTGAGCGACAGCAGGTAGCGGAGCTTGAGATCGCTGCGGGCGGTGGCCGGCTCGGTGCCGCTGCGCCACGGCCGTCGCGGAGTGGTGGTGCGCATGGCCGTTCACCTCCGGGCCGCGCGGGTGGGGGCTACGATTCCAGCGTACGTCCGTGGGGGAGAGCGGGGGAGACGCGATGACGGGGTCGGACGCGGCGGCGGACGCCGAGGGCTACGCGGGGCTGCGGATCGAACGGGCCCGGGAGCTGGCCCGGCGGCACGGCTGGGCCTCGGTCCGGGTGCTGGAGCCGGGGGCGATGATGACCATGGACCACCGTGAGGGCCGGCTCAACCTCGCGGTGCGCGACGGCGTGGTCGAGCGTAGCTGGGAGGGGTAGGGCCGCCCTCCCGGTGGTCGACCTTTCCGGTGGCCGGGGTGGCCGGGGTGGCCGGGGTGGCCGGGGTGGCCGGGGTGGCCGCGGTGGCCGCGGTGGTCGTGGCGTGCGGGCTCAGTGGCCCGGCCGACGGGCCAACCGCTGTTCGGCGGCGACGACCAGCGGCTCCAGCAGCGGCAGCGAGAGCAGTACCAGCAGTCCGGCGGCCCAGCCGGCCAACACGTCGGTGACCCAGTGGGTGCCCAGGTAGAGCGTGGTCAGGCCGATCGAGCAGGCGGTGGCGGCGGCGATCACCGCGCCGGTGCGCCGCCAGCGGACCGCGAGGTAGGCGAGCACGCCCCAGGTGACGACCGCGTTGGCGGTGTGACCGGACGGGAAGATGGTGCCGCCGGAGAACAGTTCGGGCGAGCCGACGTACTGGGCGTAGTGCGGGCCGAGCCGGCCGGTGACGATCTTGACCGCGCCGACCGTGACGTTGAGCAGCAGCAGCGCGACGGCCATCACCAGCAGCGGGCGCAGCCGCCCCAGCCGGTGCGCGCGCCAGCCGAGCCAGACGAAGGCGGCGATGGCGGAGGGGCCGCGTTGCCCGGCGACCACCCAGGTGTCGAGCAGCGGTTCCAGGCTGGGCCAGCGTTCGTAGGGGCGGAACAGTCGGACCGACCAGTCGAGGTCGACCAGGGCGGTGTTGAGCAGGACACCGGCCAGGACCAGCAGGTAGGCGACGCAGGTCACGGCGAGCAGGGCGGCCTGTCGGCGGCCCATCGGCGGCCAGCCGGGCTCGCGGCGGTGGGCTCGTTCGGGGCTCGGGCGCTCGCGGTGGGTGGTGGTGAGCTGCTCCGGCCCCTGGTTCGGATAGGGCGCGGGGGTACTCGGGGCTTGCACGGGGGTGACCTTACCCATCCGGCCGGGGCTATTCCGGAGGGATTTGTCATTTTCCCGTGAAATCGACAATTGGCGGGGAGAGGTCCGCCCGGGGAGTGATTTCCGCGATTCTCGGATCGAATGCCAGTGTGGTGTTCGAATGATTCTGCAAAAGCCCCGGTAAAGAAAACGGAGTGGGCGGCCGGCGTGGCCGGCTTCCCACTCCGTGGTAACCCTGTGTAGGTTCCGTGCTCAGTCGAGGGGGCCGCCCGCGACGTAGATCACCTGCCCGGAGACGAAGCCGGCGCCCTCGCTCGCGAGGAAGGAGATGGTGTGGGCGACGTCCTCAGGCAGACCGACCCGCTGGACCGGGATCTGGGAGGCCGCAGCCCGCTTGAAGTCTTCGAAGTCCATGCCGACCCGGGCGGCGGTGGCCGCGGTCATGTCGGTGGCGATGAAGCCGGGGGCCACGGCGTTGGCGGTGATGCCGAACTTGCCCAGCTCAATGGCCAAAGTCTTGGTGAAGCCCTGCAGACCGGCCTTGGCGGCCGAGTAGTTGGCCTGGCCGCGGTTGCCCTGGGCGGACGAGGAGGACAGGTTGACGATGCGGCCGAAACCGGCGTCCACCATGTGCTTCTGCACCGCGCGGGTCATCAGGAAGGCCCCGCGCAGATGGACGTTCATGACCGTGTCCCAGTCGGACTCGGACATCTTGAAGAGCAGGTTGTCGCGGAGCACGCCCGCGTTGTTGACCAGCACGACGGGGGCGCCGAGCTCGGCGGCCACCCGGTCGACGGCGGCCTGCACCTGGTCGGCGTCCGAGACGTCGGCGCCCACGGCCAGGGCCCGGCCGCCGGCCGCGGTGATCCGGTCGACGGTGTCCTTCCCGGCGGTCTCGTCCAGGTCGAGGACGGCCACGGCGTAGCCGTCGGAGGCCAGTTGCACGGCGGTGGCGGCGCCCAGGCCGCGGGCGGCGCCGGTGACGACGGCGACCCGGGGGGCGGTGCTCTGCTCGGTCATGCTCGCTCTCGTCTCTCTCGGGGTGGTCTCCGCGGGGAGCGCCCCGGGGAGGGTGGCCACACCCTACCCGCGAGTAGGGAGGGCGAACAGGGTCGGAGAGTCGCGGGTGACGGTCGGTAAGGACCGACCGGTCGGCTTTCTACTGAGAACGGGTTACCGAGAGGGCGTGGCGGGCGCGTAAATATGCCAATGTTGCCGAACCTGCGTCTACTATCCGCCCCTGCCTGCCAGCAAGGGCCCGCCGTTTGTATAGTGTCCGCCAGCAGCCACCGGCTGCACGGCTGGAGCGCCCTCCCTCATAGCTGGACGCCCACTCGCCGTTACTGCCCCACCCGGGTGTCCCACACACACCGGGTGTGACATCGGGACGGATACATGGTGCTGGGGGAGATCCCGACGACCCGCGTGTCCGCGCGACTGCAACAGTCGCCCGGACACCTGATTCGCGTTGCACAGCAGGTTCACACCAGGCTGTGGTCCGAGCATGTCGGAGCCGATCTCACGGCTCCGCAGTTCGCCGTCCTGCTGGTCCTGGCCCTCGAACCGGGTGCCGACCAGCGGACGGTCGGCGAGCGAGCCTCGCTGGACAAGGCGACGATGGCGGAGATGGTCGCGCGGCTGGTCCGCCGCGGCTTGGTGCTGCGAAGGCGTGACCCGGCCGACGGCCGGCGAAAACTGCTCGCTCTCTCGCAGAGCGGTGCCCAGGCGGTGCGTGAGGCCACCGGCGGTGTGGTCCGCGTGCAGCGCACCCTGTTCGAGCCGCTGACGGCGGAGGAGCAGGTGGAGATCGTGCGGGTGATGGCCAAGATAGCCAGGCTGGAGCCCGCCGCGGTCGCCGTGTTCTCCGACACACGGCCGATACTGGACGCGCAGCGGGCGATCGGCTACCTGATCAGGGTGGGCCAGCAGGTGCACACCAAACTCTGGTCGGAGCACGTCGGTGCGGAGCTGACGGCTCCGCAGTACGCGGTGCTGGACGCGCTCGAACTGGAACCGGGCGCCGACCAGCGCACGGTCGGTGAGCTGGCCTCGCTGGACAAGGCGACGATGGCCGAGATGGTGAGCCGGCTGGTGCGCCGTGGTCTGGTGCAGCGCCGGCGCGACCCCTCGGACGGGCGCCGCAACCTGCTGTCGCTCTCGCCGGCGGGCCAGGACCTGCTGCACCGTTCGACGGCCGGCGTGGCCGAGGTCCAGCGGCTGCTGCTTGCCCCGCTGGACGAGAGTGAGCACGGGCCCGCGCTGGCGCTCCTCGGCAAGGCGGCGCGGCTCTAGAGGGATCCTTTGAGCGCCAGCCAAAACGATTCGCCAACGTACGGAAGGCCTGGTGTGCCGAGGGCTTGAGGCGTTGACGGCTCAAGGCGTTGATGACTCAAGCCGTTGACGGCTCAAGGTGCTGGTGGCCTGACGTACCGGAGGCCGCTGCTCGTCGGCGCTGGTGGATCGTGGCACACCGAAGACCGCCCACCCCTGCAGGGGTGGGCGGTCGTTCGACATGACCGCTCGTCAGAGAAGTCGGACGGCGGGTGCCGTCAGTTCCAGTCGAACTCCTGCGGGTCCGGACCGATCCGCGTGCCGGTGGCGACACCGGCGATCGCGGCGAGGTCCTCGGCGTCCAGCTCGAAGCCGGCGACGTCCAGGTTCTCCCGGATGCGGGCCGGGGTGACCGACTTCGGGATCGCGATCACGCCGCTCTGCAGGTGCCAGCGGAGCACCACCTGGGCGACCGTGCGGCCGTGCTTCTCGGCGATCTTCGCCAGCGCCGGCTCGGCGAGCAGCTCCTTGCCCTGGCCCAGCGGGCTCCAGGCCTCGGTGGCGATGCCGTGCTGGGCGTGGAAGGCGCGCAGCTCGGTCTGCGGGAAGTACGGGTGCAGCTCGACCTGGTTCAGCACCGGGACGACCGAGGTCTCGTCGAGCAGTCGGGTGAGCTGCTCGGGCCCGAAGTTGGAGACGCCGACCGACTTGACCCGGCCGTCCGCCTTCAGCTGCTCGAAGGCCTTCCAGACGTTCAGGTAGCTGCCGTGCTTCGGGCGCGGCCAGTGGATCAGGTAGAGGTCGACGTAGTCGAGGCCGAGCTTGGCCAGCGACGCGTCGAACTCGCGCAGGACGGCGTCGCGGCCCTGCTCGCCGGACCAGTCGCGGGTGCCCGAGTTCCACAGCTTGGTGGTGATGTAGAGGTCCTCGCGGGCGACGCCGCCGGCCAGGGCCTCGGTGATCGCCTGGCCGGTGCCGGCCTCGTTCTCGTAGATGGCCGCGGTGTCGATGGAGCGGTAGCCCGCCTCGATCGCGGTGCGGACGGCGGTCGTGGCCTCGTCGTCCGGGACCTGCCACACGCCGAATCCGAGCTGCGGGATCTGCGCGCCGTCGTTCAGCGTGACGTTGGGGATGTTGCTCACGGGAAGGGGTGCCCTCCTGGTTGTCCGTCTGATTCCAGAAGGGGGCAACTGGGACCCGGGCGGGATTGTTCCCGCCGTTCGGGGGAATCTTGCGGGGCCGGAGGCCCGCTTCGGCGGGGATCCGGGGGCCGGGCGGCGAAAAAACCTGTTGCGCAGATCACATCGGGGTTGGCAGGCTCGTGGCCATGACCTCCTGAGATCCGGGCCCTTCGTGCCCTTCCCGCCCCCGTCCGGCCGTCCCGTCCGGCGGTCCCGTTCGGCGGTCCCGTTCGGCGCCGCCCCGGACGCGCCGATGCCGCCGGGGCGAGGCGCCGCGCTGTCGCCCGCCGCCGCCCGTCTTCCGCTGTTCGCGCGAGTCGGGCCCGCCGTGCCGCGAGACCCGTGCCTCCGGCTCGTGACCTTCTCCCGGCGTGCCCGCTCACGCCTGCTCGCACCCTCCAGCACCTCCAGGACCTCCAGCACCGTCCCGCACCCTCCTGTATCGGAGTGTCATGCTGCTCACCCCCCTGCCGTTGGCCGACCCCGGTAGTCCCGATCTCTCCTCGCCCCCGGCCTTCCTGCGCTGGCTCCAGCGCGGCCAGCGGCGCGGGCAGGTGCTCGCCACCTGCTGGGCGCTGTTGGAGATGGGCGGCCAGGCGGCGCTGCCGATAGCGCTCGGGTGGGGCGTGCAGGCCGCTGTCGACGGCGAGGCCGCCGGGATCTGGCGGGCCGGCGCCCTCGCGGTGGCGCTCGCCGTGCTGTCCGCGCTCGGTGCTGTACTGCTGCACCGGCAGGCGATCTGGAACTGGATCCACGCGGCGTGCCACGTGAAGCAGCTGGTGGCCCGGCAGGCCTCTCACCTGGGCGCCGGGTTGTCCCGCCGGATCGCCACCGGAGAGGTCGTCGCGGTCGGCAGCGGGGACGTCGAGCGGATCGGCTGGTACGTCGAACTCGTCGCCCGGGTCCGGGCCGCGGTGATCGTCTGGCTGGCCGTCAGCTCGGCGGTGCTGGTCGTCGAACCGGTGCTCGGGGTCGGGGTGCTGCTCGGCGTCCCGGTGCTGGCGGCCGCCGTCTGGCCGCTGATCGGGCCGTTCGAGCGACGGTACGAGCAGCAGCGCACGCTCGGCGGCAAGGCCACCGAGCTGGCCGCCGACACCGTGGCGGGGCTGCGGGTGCTGCGCGGCATCGGCGGCGAGGAACTGTTCCTCGACCGGTACCGGGCCGCCTCCCAGAAGGTCCGGGCCGCGGCCGTCCGATCGGCCCGGATCTGGTCGCTGATGCAGGCCCAACAGGTCCTGCTGCCAGGCCTGTTCGTGATCGGGGTGACGTGGTACGGCGCCCGGCAGGCGGCCGCGGGCGAGCTCGCCGTCGGCACTCTGATCGCCGTGTACGGCGCCACCGCCTTCCTCGCGGCGCCGCTGCGGATCCTCGGCGAGGCCGCGCACGCCTGGAGCGTCGCCCGGGTCTCCGCCGGGCGCGCCGTCCGGGTGCTCTCGCTCAGCCGCAGCAGCGGCGTGGCCGAGGCCTCGCTGAACAAGCCGGGGAACGCCGACCTGTTCGACCCGGCGACCGGGCTGACCGCGCGGGCCGGGGAGCTGACCGCGGTCGTCTGCGGGGACCCGGACTTCGCCGGGGCGCTCGCCGGGCGGCTCGGCGGGCACGTCCCGGCCGCCGAGGACGAGCCGGAGCAGCCCTCCGTCCGGCTCGGTGGGACGGAGCTGGACGCGGTGCCGCTGGCCGAGGCCAGGGCGGCGGTGCTGGTCCACGACAAGGAGCCGGTGCTGCTCTCCGGCACCCTGGCCGGGCTGTTCGACATCCCGTCCTCGGGGCGGGTCTCGGTGGCCGAGGCGCTGGCCGCCGCCCGGTCCGACGACGTACTGGAGGCCCTGGTGGACGGCTCGCCGGAGTGTGCGGGCGACGCGATGCTCGCCCGGATCACCGAGCGCGGGCGCTCGCTGTCCGGCGGGCAGCGCCAGCGGCTCGCCCTGGCCCGCGCGCTGCTGGCCGACCCGCCGGTCCTCGTCCTGGACGAGCCGACCAGCGCGGTGGACGCCCACACCGAGTCCAGGATCGCCACCGGACTGCGGGACACCCGGGCGGGGCGCACCACCGTGGTCTTCGCGACCAGCCCGCTGCTGCTCGACCAGGCCGACCGGGTGGTGCTGCTGCGCGACGGCCGGGTGGCCGTGGCCGGGCGGCACCGCGACCTGATGCGGACCGAGCCGGCCTACCGGGCCGTGGTCACCCGCGAAGAGGAGCCGGCACCGGTGGGGGAGCCGGTATGAGCGGCCGCGTGGGCACCCGCGCCGTCCGCCCCGCCCGACCCGCCGCATACCTGAGGAGCACGCCATGAAGCCCCCCGTCCATGAGGAGCAGGGGCCGGCCACCACCCTGCCGGTCGGCTCACCGGCCGCCGTGCGCGCCTACCTGCGCCTGCTCGCCCGGCGCCACCGCCGAGGGTTCTCCGCGGTGGTGTCGCTGCACTCGGTGGCCACCGTGGCCGGGCTGGTCGGCCCCTGGGTGCTCGGCAGCCTGGTCGAGTCGCTGGCCACCGGCACCGCCGAGGCCACCATCGCGGTCGCGGTCGGCTGGTACCTGCTGGCGCTGGTGGTGCAGTCCGCCTTCACCGGCTGGTCCCGGATGCGCGGTGCCGTCCTCGGCGAGCGGGTGCTGGCCGACCTGCGCGAGGACTTCCTGGTCCGCTCGGTCGCGCTGCCCACCGGCGTGCTGGAGCGGGCCGGCACCGGGGACCTGGTCTCCCGGGGCACCACGGACGTCGACCGGCTGGACAAGTCGGTGCGCGAGGCCGTGCCCGAACTCGCCGTCGCCATCGTGTCGTTGCTGCTGGTGATCGGCGCCCTGCTGGTCACCTCGCCGCTGCTCGCGCTCACCTCGCTGATCGGCCTGCCGCTGCTGCTGGTCAGCTCCCGCTGGTACTTCAAGCGCGCGCCGCAGTCCTACCGCAACGAGTCGGCCGGGTACGCCGCGGTGAACACCGTGCTGGCCGAGACGGTGGACGCCGGGCGGACGGTGGAGGCGCTGCGCCTGGGCGACCAGCGGATCGCCCTGACGGACCGCAAGCTGGGCGAGTGGCTCGCCTGGGAGCGCTACACCCTGTGGCTGCGCTCGGTCTGGTTCCCGACCATCGACGCGGTCTACTCCTCGGCGGTGCTGGCCACCCTGCTGCTCGGCGGGCTGTTCACCCTCAAGGGGTGGATCACCGTCGGCCAGTTGACCACAGGAGTGCTGTACGCGCAGATGCTGACCGGCCCGGTCGACCTGATCCTGCGCTGGTACGACGAGCTGCAGATCGGCCAGGCCTCACTGGCCCGGCTGGTCGGCGTCCGCGAGGTGCCGGAGCACGAGGGCGACGAGTCCAGCCACCCGGACGGCCGCCGGGTCGAGGCCCGGGACGTCCGGTTCGGCTACCGCGAGGGCGCCGACGTCCTGCACGGCATCAGCCTGGACGTCGCGCCGGGCAGCCGGGTCGCGCTGGTCGGGCCGTCCGGGGCGGGCAAGTCCACGCTGGGGCGGTTGCTGGCCGGGATCTACGCCCCCGGGCGCGGCAGCGTGACGCTCGGCGGGGCGGCGCTGGCGCGGATGCCGGCCGAGCGGGTGCGGGCGGAGGTCGCCCTGGTGAACCAGGAGCACCACGTCTTCGTCGGTACCCTGCGGGACAACCTGCGGCTGGCCGCGCCCGGGGCCGAGGACACCGAACTGCGCTCCGCGCTGGACGCGGTGGACGCCGGCGGCTGGGTGGACGCGCTGCCGCACGGCCTCGACACCGAGGTCGGCTCCGGCGGCACCGCGCTGACCCCGCCGCAGGCCCAGCAGCTGGCGCTGGCCCGGCTGGTGCTGGCCGATCCGCACACCCTGGTGCTGGACGAGGCCACCTCGCTGCTGGACCCGCGCGCCGCCCGGCACCTGGAGCGCTCGCTCGCCCGGGTGCTGGAGGGCCGCACGGTGATCGCCATCGCCCACCGGCTGCACACCGCGCACGACGCGGACGTGATCGCGGTGGTCGAGGGCGGCCGGATCAGCGAGTACGGCAGCCACCCGGAGCTGGTCGCGGCCGGCGGCCCGTACGCGGCGCTCTGGCGCTCCTGGCGGGACGAGCGGTAGCGGGCCGGCGCCGTCGAACCCGTACGGCGCTGTTGATCCGTACGGCATTTCAAACCCGCACGGGGCCGGATTGCCCCGTGCGGGTTACTCCCTCGCCCATCAGGGCGTGTAACCGGGCAAATCGGATCCCCGGCCCGCAGACTGCTCCGGTGACCAAGATTTCGGACGGCTCGTCCGGCTCCAAACGCAGCGAGATCGCCGGGATCCCCACCCGGTACATCGGGATCGGCGTCCTCGTCGTCCTCGCCGTGTGGTTCCTGTTCGCGAACCTCGACAGGGTGAAGATCCAGTTCTGGGTGTTCACCGTCACCGCGCCGCTCTGGATCGCACTGCTCGCCACGCTGCTCGCCGGCGGCGCGCTGGGCTGGCTGCTGAAGGGGCGTCGCGGCCGGTGACCAGCGCTCCCGGGCCGGCCCAGGCGGGGCCGTCGGCCTTCACGCCGCTGATCGAGGTGCGCGGCGTCAACAAGCACTTCGGGGACCTGCACGTCCTCCAGGACATCGAGCTGACCGTGGGCCGCGGCGAGGTCGTCGTGGTCATCGGACCGTCCGGCTCCGGCAAGTCGACGCTCTGCCGGGCGATCAACCGCCTGGAGCCGATCGAGGACGGCACCATCCTGATCGACGGCGAGCCGCTGCCCGAGGAGGGCAAGGGGCTGGCCCGGCTGCGCGCCGAGGTCGGCATGGTGTTCCAGTCCTTCAACCTGTTCGCGCACAAGACCGTGCTGCAGAACGTCTCGCTCGCGCAGATCAAGGTCCGCGGCCGGCCCCGGGCGGAGGCGGACGCCAAGTCCCGCGCCCTGCTGGAGCGGGTCGGGCTGGAGGCGCACGCCGACAAGTACCCGGCCCAGCTCTCCGGTGGCCAGCAGCAGCGGGTGGCGATCGCCCGGGCGCTGGCGATGGACCCGAAGGCGCTGCTGTTCGACGAGCCGACCTCGGCGCTCGACCCCGAGATGATCAACGAGGTGCTGGACGTCATGCGCCAGCTCGCCCACGAGGGCATGACGATGGTCGTGGTCACCCATGAGATGGGCTTCGCCCGGGCCTCCGCCAACCGGGTGGTCTTCATGGCCGACGGCCGGATCGTCGAGGACCGCGCCCCGGAGGACTTCTTCAACGCTCCGGAGAGCGAGCGCGCCCGGGACTTCCTGTCCAAGATCCTGAAGCACTGAGGCGGCGCCGTGACGAGGAAGACCACCGCCGCCCGGGGCCGGACGGCGCTCGCCGCCGTCCTGCTGCTCGCCGTGCTGGCCGCCGGCTGCGGCAAGCCCGGCACCCCGCCGCCCAAGGGCCCGCAGGCGAGTGCGCTGCCCAGCTACCAGGTGCGCGACGCCGCCTCCATCACCGGCTCGCCGACCCTGGACGCCGCCCGGAGCCGGGGCCACCTGGTGGTCGGCGCCAAGGAGGACCAGCCGTACCTGGGCGAGAAGAACCCGGCCACCGGCGTGTACTCCGGCTTCGACATCGAGATCGCCAAGATGGTCGGCGCCTACCTGGGCTTTCCGCCGGACCGGATCGAGTTCAAGACCATCGCCTCGGCCAACCGCGAGACCGCGCTGCAGAACGGCCAGGTGGACTTCTACGTCGGCACCTACACCATCAACGACAACCGGAAGAAGCTGGTCGGCTTCGCCGGACCGTACTTCATCGCCGGGCAGTCGCTGCTGGTGCGCAGGAACGACAACACCATCCACGGCCCGCAGGACCTGGACGGTAAGAAGGTCTGCTCGGCGGCCGGCTCGACCCCGTACCAGCGCATCCAGTCGCAGTTCCCGAAGGCGAAGCTGATCGGCTACGACACCTACTCGGCCTGCGTGGACAACCTGATCACCGGCCAGGTCGACGCCGTCACCACGGACAACGCGATCCTGCTGGGCTACGCGGCCAAGGCGCCGGACGAGCTCAAGGTGGTCGGCCCGCTGTTCTCCCAGGAGCCGTACGGGATCGGCACCCCGAAGAACGACACCGTGCTGCGCCTGGCCCTGGACGACGCGCTGGCGCAGAACGAGCAGAACGGCGACTGGAAGAAGGCCTACGACGCGACCCTGGGCCTGTCCGGGGAGCCGGCGCCCACACCGCCGCCGATCGACCGGTACTGAGAGGGCCGCGCCGTGAAAACGCTGACCGACAACTGGTCGACCTACTGGGAGGGCTTCCTCGGCACGCTCTCGCTGTTCGCGGTGAGCGCCGTGCTGTCGCTGGTGCTGGGAGTGATGATCGCGGGTTTCCGGGTCTCGCCGGTCCGGCCGTTGCGGGTGTTCGGGACGGCGTGGGTGACGCTGCTGCGCAACACGCCGCTGACCCTGCTGTTCTTCATCGTGGTGCTGGGCCTGCCGCGCTTCAACATCACGCTGCCGTTCTTCGTCTTCGCGGTGGCCGCGCTCGGCTGCTACACCTCGGCCTTCGTCTGCGAGGCGATGCGCTCGGGCATCAACACCGTGCCGGTGGGGCAGGGGGAGGCGGCGCGCAGCCTGGGCATGAGCTTCGGGCAGACGATGAGCGTGGTGGTCATGCCGCAGGCGTACCGGTCGGTGGTCGCGCCGATCGGCAGTGTGATGATCGCGCTGGCGAAGAACACGGCGATCGCCGGCTCGTTCAGCGTCACCGAACTGCTCGGCACCTACCGGA
Organism: Kitasatospora sp. NPDC059817; assembly: GCF_042731835.1. NCBI lineage: Bacteria > Bacillati > Actinomycetota > Actinomycetes > Kitasatosporales > Streptomycetaceae > Kitasatospora > Kitasatospora sp. NPDC059817. The sequence goes on from NZ_JBHWIR010000021.1 coordinate 51,705, forward strand.
CGATCAACGAGCTGGGCTACAGCATCATCTGGACCTTCGTCTGGATCGCCGTCGGCTACCTGATCATCACCCTGGCCGTCAGCGCCGTCTTCAACCTGCTGGAACGACGAGTGGCGGTGTCGCGATGACCGTTGGATCCTCGGCGCTGTACGACATCCCCGGTCCGAAGGCGCTCGCCCGCCACCGGCTGTACGGCGGGATCGCGCTGCTGCTGATCGCGGCGCTGATCGGCTGGATCGTTTACATGCTCTTCCACACCCACCAGTTCACGTACCAGAAGTGGATGCCCTTCGAGTACCGGGGCGTCCAGGATCTGCTGCTGAGCGGGCTCGGCAACACCCTCAAGGCCTTCGGCTGGACGGTGCTGTTCGCGCTGCCCTTCGGCGCGCTGTTCGCGGCGGGGCGACTGTCCGACCACAAGGTGGTGCGGGTGCTCTCCACGGTGGTGGTGGAGTTCTTCCGGGCCATGCCGCTGCTGGTGATGATCTTCTTCGTCTTCGTCGCGCTCAAGGTGCAGCCGCTGTGGGCGCTGGTGGCCGGGCTGGTGCTGTACAACGGCTCGGTGCTGGCCGAGGTCTTCCGGGCCGGCGTGCTCGCGGTGCCCAAGGGGCAGCGCGAGGCGGCCTACGCGCTCGGCCTGCGCAAGACTCAGGTGATGACGTACGTGCTGGTGCCGCAGGCCAACCGGGCCATGCTGCCGGCCATCATCAGCCAGCTGGTGGTCGCGCTCAAGGACACCTCGCTGGGCTTCCTGATCACCTACGAGGAGTTCCTGCACGCGGGCAAGCTGATCGCCACCAACCTCGACTACGACCTGCCGTTCATCCCCGTGGTGATCGTGATCGCGCCGATCTACATCGGCATGTGCCTGCTGCTCTCCTGGCTCGCCCGCTGGGTCGAGCGCCGCAGCCGGCGCAGCCCGAGCATGCGGGGCGGGGCGCCGGTGGTCAAGGCCGGGGTGGCGATGGGACTGCCGCCGTCCGCGCAGCAGTGAGAAGGCTGGTTCGATCCTGAACCATAGGTGCGGGTGGGGATAGAGCGGGCACCTCCAATTTCCTCTTATGATTGCGGAGGCTCGACGACGACGACCGGGGGAGGGGCCATGGAGCCGGTATTCGACTCACGGCACATCAGGACGTTCCACGAGGTCGTCAGAGCAGGCTCCTACTCGGCCGCCGCCCGCGAGCTCGGCTACACCCAGCCCGCCATCACCCAGCAGATGAAGGCGCTCGAACGCACCGTCGGCGTCGCGCTGTTCACCCGGGCCGGGCGCGGACTGCGGCTCACCGAGGCGGGCGAGGCGCTGTCCCGGCACGCCGAACTGATCCTCGGCAGCCTCTCCGCCGCCCAGCAGCAGCTCGCCGCGCTCGCCCGGCTGCGGGCCGGGCGGGTGCGGGTCTGCGCCTTCCCCAGCGCCAACGCCACCCTGATACCCGAGGCGATGGCCCGGCTGCTCGCCGAACACCCCGGTGTGCGGGTCGAGCTGCTGGAGGCCGAACCGCCGGACTCCGTCCAGCGACTGCTGCGCGGGGAGTGCGACATCGCGCTGGCCTTCCGCTACCCCGGCGGCGCGACCGAGGTGCCCGACGGGCTGGACGAGATCCCGCTGATGGAGGACCTGCTCACCGTGCTGCTGCCGGTCGGACACCCGCTCGGCCGTCGGCACGCCGTTCGGCTCGTCGACCTCGACGGCGAGCGCTGGATCGCCGGGTGCCCGCGCTGCCGGGCCAACCTGCTGAACGTCTGCGCGGAGGAGGGCTTCGCGCCGGACATCGTGTTCTCCACGGACGACAACCTCGCGGTCCAGAGCCTGGTCGCCGCCGGGGTCGGGATCGCGCTGATGCCCGCGCTGGTGCTCTCCTTCATGTGCCACCGCAAGGTCACCGGGCGGGCCGTCGAACCGCACCTGCGCCGGCAGGTGAGCGCGTACGTGCTGCGCGAGCACCGGCGGATACCGGCCACCGGGCTGGTGCTGGACCATCTGCGGCGGGCGGCGGCGAGCCGGATCGGGTGCTGACCGGATCGGGTGCTGAGTCGTGGCTCCGGTGGGTGCTCGCCGGGGCGATTCATAAGCTGAAGTTGGGGGGAAGCTTAAGAACCATCGTTGGACGTGATGGGTCGGTGCAGCCGAACCTGCTGGCATGACACCCCCAGCCACGGTCGGCAGCGACCGGCTCACCGAGCGGATGACCGCCCTGATCGGCGAGATCCGTGCCGTCGTGGACCGCGGACTGCCCCCGGAACTCACCGCCTACCTGGTCGGCGAACGCCTCGCCCCGCACCTGCACGCCGACCCCGACGGGCCCGACGCGCTGCTCACCCCCGCCCAGCGCGAGGGCGACCCGAAGCGCTACCGCCAGCACGTCCTGCACGCCGAGGAGGACGGCGGCTTCTCCGTCGTCGCCCTGGTCTGGCTGCCCGGCCAGCAGACCCCGATCCACGACCACGTCTCCTGGTGCGTGGCCGGCGTCCACCAGGGCCAGGAGAGCGAGACCCGCTACCGGCTGGTCTCCGACGGCCGCACCGCCCACCTCGTCGAGACCGAGCACGTCGCCGGCCCGGCCGGCACCGTCGCGGCCTTCGCCCCGCCCGGTGACATCCACCTGGTGCGCAACGCCTGCAACAGCACCGCCATCTCCATCCACGTGTACGGCGCGGACGTCTCGCGGCTCGGCACCAGCATCCGGCGCGTCTACCGGCTGCCCGCCGACCAGCAGCAGTGAGGGCGGCGTGGCACTGACCCTCCGGGAGCGCGCCACGCGCACCCGCTCACTGCCCCCGCTCGGCGGGGACGCCCCCGGCCTGCTGCTCGCGGCGGCCGGGGTGGCCGCCGCGATCGCCGTCCACGCGGCCGTGCCCGCCGTGCCCAAGCTCACCGCCGCCGTCGTGCTCGGCATGGCGGCGGCCCACCTGCCTGGGCTGCGCCCGGTGGTGCGCGGGGTGGCCCGGCCAGGGCTGTCCATGGCCGGCAAGCGGCTGATGCGGCTCGGGATCGTCCTGCTCGGGCTCAAGCTCAGCCTGGACGACGTGCTCGGCCTCGGCTGGGCCACCGTCGCCATGGTGCTCGCGGTGGTCGCGGCCACCTTCACCGGCACGCTCTGGCTCGGCCGGCGGCTCGGTCTGCCGGGCGACCAGCCGCTGCTGGTCGCCACCGGGTACTCCATCTGCGGGGCCTCGGCGATCGGCGCGGTCAGCCAGGCGGCCAGCAGCGAGGAGGAGGACGTCGCCGCCTCGGTGGCCCTGGTCACCCTGTGCGGGACGCTGGCCATCGCCGTGCTGCCGCTGCTCCAGCAGCCGTTCGGGCTGGGCGACGTGGAGTTCGGGCGGTGGGTCGGCGCGAGCGTGCACGACGTCGGGCAGGTGGTCGCCACCGCGCAGACCGGCGGGGCGGGCGCGCTGCGGGAGGCCGTCCTGGTCAAGCTGATGCGGGTGGTGCTGCTGGCGCCGCTGGTCGCCGGGATGGCCATCGCGGTGCGGCGCCGGGCGCGACGGGGCGGGGCGGCCGTCGTCGGGGCGGACCAGGAGTCGGGGGAAGACCCTGCGAAGAACCCGGTCAAGACCGGCAGCCGCCCGCCGATCGTCCCGCTGTTCGTGGCGGGGTTCCTCGCGATGATCGTGCTGCGGACCACCGGGGTGCTTCCGGAGCGGGCGCTCACCCTCGCCGGGGACGCCCAGGAACTGCTGCTGGCCGCCGCGCTGTTCGGTCTCGGCAGCGCCGTGCACCTGCCGACCATGGTCCGCACCGGCGGGCGGCTCGCCCTGCTCGGGCTCGGCTCCTGGGTGGTCGTCGCGGGCGTCTCCTACGCCGGGGTGCTGGTCACGACGTGACGGGCGCAGGGGCGGACTCGGCTATTGTCGGGCGGGTACTCGTCCGCCGGGACGCTCCTGCACCCGAGTCCGCTGAGGAAGCCGCATGTCCACCGCACTGCCCGAACGGGACGCTCACGAGGCCGTCGTCACGCTCGACCGGCGGGACGGCCCGTTCGGCGAGGTGGTACTGCGCCGGCGCGGTCGGCACTTCGAGATCATCGCCAACGGCTGCTTCCTGATGGACACCGCCGACGGCCGTTCCGAACGCCTGCTGATCCAGGCGGCGTTGGACGAACTGGACCGCACCGGCGCCCCCGCAGAGCCCTCGGTGCTGATCGGAGGCCTCGGCGTCGGCTTCTCGCTGGCGTACGCGGCGGCCGAGCCGCGCTGGGGGCGGATCGCCATCGTCGAGCGCGAGACCGCCATCATCGACTGGCACCGGAACGGGCCGCTCGGCGCCTTCTCCGGCGGCGCGCTGGAGGACCAGCGGGTCCAGGTCCTCCACACCGACCTGCTGGAGTACCTGGCGGCGGCCGACGGCGAGCGCTACGACGCGCTGTGCCTCGACATCGACAACGGCCCGGACTGGACCGTCACCGACTCCAACGCCGGGCTGTACGGCGCCGACGGGCTCGCGGTGCTCTGGCACCGGCTGCAGCCGGGCGGGGTGCTGGCGGTGTGGAGCGCCCAGCCCTCCGCTGACTTCGAGGAGGCGCTGCGGGCGGTGGGCTTCTCCGACGTCGTCACGCACGAGATCCCGGTCAGCCGCGGCGTGCCGGACGTGGTCCACCTGGCCCGGCGCGCGGGCTGACGGCGCAGGGCCTCGCCAACCCTCCTGTCGCGTCCGGGCGTTGTCCGTGGCAGCGGCCAACTGCCGGCTCTCGGCGTCGCGTTGTCGCGGCCCCCTGGGGTTGGATCCGGTCGGAGGGGGCCGTTGCCGGGGCTCAGCCGAACGGCCTGGTCTCCGGGCCCGAAGCCTCCGCCGCGTCGGTCTCCGTCGCTTCGTCCGGGGTGGGCGGGAGGCTTTCCGGGGCGAAGGGGTTGAAGTCCGGCGGGGGAACCATGACGGGCGTGCCCTTGCGCGGGGCGTCCTGCGCGGGAACGGCCTGCGCGGGAACGGCCGGCGGCGCGGAGGGCGGCGGCGGGACGGCCGGGCCCTGCGCCGCGAGCGTGGTGCCGAACGGGTCCGACTGGTCGGCCGTCACCGTGCCGAACGGGTCGGTGGTCGGGGCGGCCGCTGCCGGGGACGTGTCCGGGGTGGGCGGGAGGCTTTCCGGGGCGAAGGGGTTGAAGTCCGGCGGGGGCACCATGACCGGCGTGCCCTTCCGCCTGGCTGGCGCCGCCTGCGGCTCGGCGTCGGCCGGGGAGGCCTCCGCGACGGGCGCGAACGGGTTGAAGTCCTCGGGCGGGAGCTGCACCGGCGTGCCGCGCAGGTCCGCCGGCACCTCCTCCGCCTCTTCCGGCTCCTTCTCGACGGGAACGGGAGCGGGAGCGGCAGCAGGTGTGGCGGGCACGGGCGCGGCGCCGGCCACCTCCCCGTCCCAGCCGAACTGAACGCTCTTCAGCAGCTCCGCGAACGCCCGCGTGTACAGGTCCCAGTCCTCCGGCTGCGCCGTGGACAGCTGGACGCAGAGCACGGTGCCGCCGTCCGGCAGCGGGACGAAGGCCTCGACCGCCGAGGTGACCACCCAGCGCCGCTGCCCGTCGGCGGACAGTGGACCCGGCACCGGGACGGTCCGTCCCTCGACCAGGACGGCGGCCGGCCCGGCCGGCAGCAGGACCGTCCACACCTCGGCGTGCCGCCGGACGGTGGCGAGTTCGGTGGCGAGCGCGGTGATCGGCAGCGGGTGCCGGGCGAGCGAGACGACGAGGGCGGCGTCGGAGGCCCGGCCGTCCACGTCCAGCGCGCAGACGCCCGCGTAGACCGTGCCGGCGTCGTGGACCAGGTCGGCGAGGGTGGCGGCGATGACCGCGAAGTCGCGGCGCCGCTCCGGACCGTCACCGCTGAACAGCTCCTCGGCGACCTCGGCCAGATGCCCGGTCAGTTCCTCGGCGGCCGCGGCGGTGGCCGGGGCGACGTCGCCCGCCCCGCCCGCCGGCGCGGGCACCGTACGGGAGCAGACCCCGGCCGGACCACCGGGGGAGGTCAGCGGGTGGAAGCCGGGCGGGACCACCAGCCGGACCTCGGCACCCGCGCCGGTGGCCAGTTCGACCGGCTGGCGGGTCTGCTGCCCGGCGGCCAGCGCGGCCAGTGCCGGGGCGAACGGCGGGCGCAGCTTGGGGTCGGCGAACTCGCCGGTGACCGGCAGGTGGAACAGCGCGGCCGAGGTGGTGCCCCGGTCGGCGATCGCGCCGCGCACCGCCCCGCCGCCGTAGCGGGTGTGGAGGGCGGCGGTCACCCGGTCGGCGACCCGGGCGCCGCTACCGGGGCGGGCCGTGCCGGCGGTGAGCACCGTGCCGAGCCGGTCCACGGCCGCGTGCACCGGGCCGTTCGGGGCCAGCGGGAGGCCGAACAGCGCCTCGGCGGCGGGGTGTTCGGCCGGGCGCAGGGTGCTGAGCGAGGCCGCCGGATGGCGGGAGGTGCGCTCGTCGAAGAGGGCGTCGGTGAGCGTGCCGAGGGTCGCGCAGACCTGCTCCGCCGCTGCGAAGGGATTGGCCTCCGCGCTGAACTGGACGTCCTGGGTCAACTGTTGAGCCCCCCGCTCTGCTGCGTCTGCGGTCCGCTGGTTCGGGTGGGTCCGCGCGCGCCGTGGCGGCGTGCCGTCGGATCCGTGCTCATTCCTATCAGAGCCCGCTGTCGGGACCGAACCGGCGGATCACCCGATGGGAGCCGCGGCCGTTTCGCCCGTGGCCTGCGGGGACGTTTCGCCGGACGGTGCGGTGGCGAGCGCGGTGACCGCCTCGGCGATCCCGGGGACGGCGAACAGCCCGGCGAGCTCCCGCACCAGGCGCCCGGTCGGGCCGTCAGGACGCTCGTCCGCGAAGAACGAGGCGAGTTCGGCGGCGAGCGCCGGCTCCCGGGCGGCGGTGAGGGTGAGGGTGGCGACGAACTCCTGCACCAGGTGCAGCTGCAGGTCCTCCAACGGCACCGAGCGTTCGGCCAGCCACTCCAGCGAGGTGATCTCGGCGTTGGCGATCCAGGCCCGGACGGTCAGCCGCAGCCCGGGGCTCGGCGCGGGGATCGCCAGGTGGGAGAGGATCTGGTCGTGGGCGGCCCGCCGCACCTCGTCGATCACCGCCGAGGTGCCCGCGCTGGCCGCCACCGAGCCGCCGCGCAGCAGCGCCGCGAAGCCGGGCCCGTGGCTCTGCACGAAGTCCAGGTAGCGGCCCATCACCCGGTACAGCCGCTCGGACAGCGGCCCGTCGGCGGGCTCCTCGAAGCGCGCCGAGAGCTCCCGCCCGGCCCGCCGCAGCGACTCCTCGTACAGCGCCTGCTTGCCGGGGAAGTAGTGGTACACCAGCGGCCGGGAGGCCCCCGCGGCGGCGGCGATGTCGTCGATCGACACCTCTTCGGGCGGGCGCCGGCTGAACAGCTCCAGCGCGACGGCGATCAGCTGTTCGCGCCGCTCGTCCACGCTGAGCCTGCGGCGCGGCCGCTCACCGGCAGCCGCCCGGCCTGGCGTCCGGCCCGCCGCCCGGTCCGGGGCCTGCTCCGGGGCGGGGGTCCGTGCAGCGCGGGCGGCCGTCGGCGACGGCGTACGGGAGGCCATGCGCGCCACCCTATCCGCCGTCCGGGGCGGGGCCTATGCGGCGTGGAGGTCCAGGTAGCGGCGGTAGGCCTCGCGGCCGTCGGGGACGAAGTGGTCGCGGGCGAGGCGGTCGGCGAGCTCGGCGGGGGTGAGCCAGGCGTGCCAGGCGACCTCGGACTCCTGCGGCTGGACCGGGCCGTCCCACTCGGCCTCGTACATGTCGCTCCACCAGGAGAGCCGGTCCTGCCGGAAGAGGAACTTGAAGAGCGGGCGCGGGGTGATCCCGTGCACGCCGAGCTCCTCCTCGGCCTCGCGGACGGCGGCCTCGGCGTACGTCTCGCCGGAGCCGACGACGCCGCCGACGAACATGTCGTACGCGCCGGGGGCGAACAGCTTGGTGTCGGTGCGGCGGTGGACGAAGATCCGCCCGGCCGGGTCGCGGACCAGGATGAAGACGCACCGGTGGGTGAGCCCCTGCCGGTACACCTCCCCGCGCAGCGCCGTCCCGATCACCCGGTCGTGCTCGTCGACGACGTCCAGCAGTTCTTCGGCAGGGTTGGTCATGACGGACAGGTTAGGGTTTCGGGGCCCGCTTCGAACGCTTTTCGAGTGCGATCCGAGCTCGATTCGCATGTGATCCGCATGTGATTCGTGCACGATTGGACGCGGGCGGGAACGCAGGAACCGGACAGGCTGAGGGTGGCGCGCGGTGGTGGAGATCTGGGGCGAGACGGCCGAGGGGTTCGAGCCCGTACGGGAGGCCTTCGCGCGGAACTTCCACGAGTACGGCGAACTGGGTGCGGCCTTCGCGCTGTACGTGCGCGGTCGCAAGGCGGTCGACCTGTGGGGCGGTGACGCCCGGCCCGAGGTCGGCGGGCGGCCCGCGCCGGCGGTGCCCTGGACGGCGGACACCGCCCAGGTGCTGCGCTCGGTCACCAAGGGCCTGACCGCGACCACCGCGCTGCTGCTGGCCGAGCGCGGCCTGCTCGACCTGGACGCCCCGGTGGCCTCCTACTGGCCCGAGTTCGCGCAGGCCGGCAAGGGCGGGGTGCCGGTGCGCTGGCTGTTGTCGCACCAGGCCGGGGTGCCCGCGCTGGACGTGCCGCTGCGGCTGGAGGACGTGCTCACCTGGGAGCGCGCGGTGGCCGCGGTGGCCGCGCAGGCGCCCGCCTGGGAGCCGGGCACCGCGCACGGCTACCACCCGTACACCTTCGGCTGGCTGGTCGGCGAGGTGGTGCGGCGGGTGAGCGGGCGCACGATCGGCCAGTACTTCGCCGAGGAGATCGCCCGGCCGCTCGGGCTGGACCTGTGGATCGGGCTGCCGGCCGGGGCCGCGCCGAGGGTCGGCCGGCTGGTCGACCTGCCCGCCCCGGAGGCGGCCCGGACCGGGCCGAGCGGGCTGCGGCTGCGGCCCAAGCAGTCCGTCCGGGACGCCTACCAGGACCCGGCCTCGCTGACCGCGCGGTCCTTCGCCTCGGTGCGCCCCGGGGTGGACCTCAACGACCCGGCGGTGCAGGCCGCCGAGATCCCCGGCGCGGGAGGCATCGGCACCGCCCGCTCGCTGGCCCGGTTCTACGCGGCGCTGATCGGCGCCGCCGACCGCCCGGACGGCTCCGGCGCGCTGCTGCCGCCGCTGCTCGGGCCCGGGGTGCTGACCCGCGCGGTCGGGCCCGAGGTGAGCGGACCGGACCGGGTGCTGATCGTCAACTCCACTTTCGGCCTGGGCTTTTGGCGGCACGGCCCGACCGCGCCGATGGCCTCCCCGGCGAGCTTCGGCCACCCCGGCCGGGGCGGCTCGCTGGGCTTCGCCGACCCGGAGCTCGGGCTGGGCTTCGGCTACGTCACCAACGGCATGCAGCCGGGCGTCACCGGCGACATCCGCTCGCGCAACCTGATCCGTGCGGTGCGGGGGTGCCTGGGGCTGTCCGGGTAGCGGCGGGCGCGGTCCCGAGCCGTCAGGCCTGGCCGGTCTCGAAGCGGGTGATCTTCGGGCCGGTGAGGGTGAAGCGCCAGGCGGTGCGCATCTCGCCCCAGGTGTCGTTGGTGAAGTTGGCGATCAGCGCGTGGCCGCCGTCCGATTCGGTCTGGACGTCCATCCGGCCGCGGACGGTGAAGATCTCCTTGTCGATCCACTGGGGCAGGTCGCGGTCGGAGCCGTCGTCGGACATGGTCGCGTCCGGGGTGAGGGTGGCCAGGAAGGCGTCGCGGTCGCCCGCGTTGACCGCGGCGACGAAGGCGCGCACGGTGGGGTCGGAGAGCTTGGCGGGGGAGATGGTCATCGGGACTCCCGAGGGTGAGGGACGGGGAGTCCTGTCTACGGCGTTCGCCGGGTGTGTTCGGGCATGTCGGCGGCGCGTCGAGAAAATCGCGCATTCATGTGCTTAGATCCCGAAATGGGCGTTTTGCCCTACGGAGGGTTGCGCAGCGTGGACGTCCCAACGGGCGTTCGCGGTGCGGCCACGGGGAGTGGCGGCGGGGGGGGGGGGGGGGCGGGCCCCCCCCCCCCCGCCCGGGTTTTTGTGGTTGGGGTGGGGGGGGGGAGGGGGTGGGGGGGGCGGCCCCCCCCCGCGCAAAGACGCCCCCCGC
>NZ_JBHWIR010000022.1:0-991 GCF_042731835.1 Kitasatospora sp. NPDC059817
GGGGGGGGCCCCGGTCCGGCGGTGCGCGGACCGGGCCACTTCGCCCGCCCCCCACCCCCCCGGGTGAAACTTACAGCGGTGGACCGACCTGGTGGCCCGTCCGCCCGATGGCGGGCGGCCGGGGTGAGGGCCAACAGGAGACTCTACGCCCGCGCACGCGCGGACCCGAATGCCGTTCGTATCTCGGGCATCCGTACGCCCTGTGGGCCGGGACCACCCGAAGCATCCTTGTCTCATGCAGAGAAGGGCAAATCGGTGTGATTCCCGACACATCGAACGGCGTGTCCCCGCTGTGGCACGTCAACCTTTGGGGGGGATCAGGGGTCGGGTACTTGCGCGAACCGCCGCGCCCGTGTGGACTACGGCCACAGCCTCGGCATGGATGCCGGGCCGAATACTGGAGGTTATTCCCGTGAGCGCGACCGCGGACCCCGCGGACAAGTCCAACCCGGCGACCCGTCTCGGCTTCGAAGAAGGCCAGATCATCCAGGAGCTGGGGTACGACGACGACACTGACCAGGATCTCCGCGAAGGCATCGAGGAGCTCACCGGGACGGATCTCGTCGACGAGGACTACGACGACGTCGCCGACGCCGTTCTGCTGTGGCACCGCGACGACGACGGGGACCTCACCGACTCCCTCGTCGATGCCTTGGAGTACCTGGCCGAGGGCGGTCTGATCTGGCTGCTGACGCCCAAGACCGGGCGTGACGGCCACGTCGAGGCGTCCGACATCGCGGACGCGGCCCGCACCGCCGGTCTCTCCCAGACCAGCTCGATCGCGGTCGCCAAGGACTGGGCGGCCACCCGGCTCGCCACCAAGTCCACGGCCAAGCCGGGCGGCAAGCGCTGAGCGGGCTCTGAGGCCCCGCACCGGGCCCCGGGGGGGGGTACCGACACCGGGGGCCCCTCGGTTTTCGGGGGGCGGTAACCGGGGGGGGGCCCGCCCCGGTGATGACCGAGGGGTGTGAAAAGGGGTGGGCTGGGCCGG
>NZ_JBHWIR010000022.1:1001-4839 GCF_042731835.1 Kitasatospora sp. NPDC059817
ACCCCGCCCCGGGCGGGCGCAACGGCGCGCGGGGGCTCGGCCCCCCCCCCCCGCGCCCCGCTGGTGGACCCCCCCCGGGGGCCCCGATCGTTTTCCGGGGTCCGGAACCGGGGGCGGCGCCCGCCCGTGTCATCACGGAGCGTGTTCACCTGGGGTCGCGTCGGCCTCGGAGCCGGCCCGGAAACGCGTTCGCCCAGGGCGAAAGCGGTGAAGCGTGCGGGTGCCGCCCTCATCCATTCGGCGGAACGTGCCCGAACGGATGCGAGGATGGCGCTGGCCGCGCCGCCCGCGCGGCACGGGCGCGTCAGAAAGGTCACGTTCATGGCCATCGAGGTCGGCACCGAGGCTCCGGACTTCGAGCTCAACAACCAGCACGGCGAAGCGGTCCGCCTCTCCGACTTCCGGGGCGAGCGGAACGTCGTCCTGGTCTTCTACCCGTTCTCCTTCACCGGCGTCTGCACCGGCGAGCTCGGCGCCATCCAGCGGGAGCTGGCGCAGCTGCAGAACGACCGGGTCCAGGTGCTCGGCGTCTCCTGCGACTCGCAGTTCACCCAGCGCGTCTTCGCCGACCGCGAGGGCCTGGAGTTCCCGCTGCTGGCCGACTTCTGGCCGCACGGCGAGGTCGCCCGCGCCTACGGCGTCCTCGACGAGCGGAAGGGCTGCCCCGTGCGCGGCACCTTCGTGATCGACACGGCGGGCACGGTGCGCTGGAGCGTCGTCAACGACCTCCCGGACGCCCGGGACGAGCAGGAGTACCTGAAGGCCCTCGGCGCCCTCTGAGGCCCCGCGTGGAGGCCCGTGGCGGTGGCCGCGGGCCCGGCCCCGCGAACTTCGAACAGCCGCGCCGGGCCCGTTCGCACGTCCGGACGGGAACCGCGCACTACGCTCGGTCCGTTGGTCGGGTGGGGCACGTGAGCCGCTCGCCGGCCGGCGCCTCGAACCGCACCACGGGGGCACCAGGGCGTGCCTCCCGATTCTTGGAGGACAAGTGGGTGTCAGCCTGAGCAAGGGCGGCAATGTCTCGCTCACCAAGGAGGCCCCGGGGCTTTCGGCCGTGGTCGTCGGCCTGGGCTGGGACGTCCGGACCACCACCGGGACGGACTTCGACCTGGACGCCAGCGCGCTGCTCTGCAACGAGCAGGGCAAGGTCGCCTCGGACGGGAACTTCGTCTTCTTCAACAACCTGAAGAGCGCGGACGGCTCCGTCGAGCACACCGGTGACAACCGCACCGGCGAGGGCGAGGGCGACGACGAGGCGATCAAGGTCAACCTGGCCGGCGTCCCGGCGGACGTGCAGAAGATCGTCTTCCCGGTCTCGATCTACGACGCCGAGAGCCGCGGACAGAACTTCGGCCAGGTGCGCAACGCGTTCATCCGCGTGGTGAACCAGGCCGACAACGCGGAGCTGGCCCGCTACGACCTCTCCGAGGACGCCTCCACCGAGACCGCGATGGTCTTCGGCGAGCTGTACCGCAACGGCGCCGAGTGGAAGTTCCGGGCCATCGGCCAGGGCTACGCCTCCGGCCTGCGCGGCATCGCCCAGGACTTCGGCGTCAACGTCTGACCGGACGACACCAGGCGACACCGGACGGCGCCGGACGACACCGGGCGACACGACACGACACGGCGCCGGACGGCGGCCGGTCGCCCGGCGCGGGAGCCTTGTACGGGGCGGCCCCGGACCGGGGGGTGTGAGGGGGCGCCCCCGGCTCGGGGGGGGACGGTGGGGGGGGGGGGGGGGGGGGGCCCCGCGGGGGCCCCCCCCCCCCCCCGCCCCGCCCCCCCCCCCCGCCCCGGCTTCGTGCCGGCTCCGTGCGCTGCGAGGATGTGAGTTCAGGAAGTTCAGCCGGCCAAACGGGGCCGGCCCGGGCCGTGGGGGACTACACCTTGTAGGCGCGCCCCGGGAGAAGGCAAGGGAGGAAGAACAGTCATGGTGGTCACGCTCGCCAAGGGCGGGAACGTCTCGCTCACCAAGGCCGCGCCGAACCTGACGCAGGTCCAGATCGGCCTCGGCTGGTCCGCCCGTTCGACCACGGGCGCACCGTTCGACCTCGATGCGAGCGCCCTGATCTGTGGTGGCGGCCGGGTGCTCGGTGACGAGTACTTCGTCTTCTACAACAACCTCAAGAGCCCCGAGGGCTCGGTCGAGCACACCGGTGACAACCTCACCGGCGGCGAGGACGACGGCGACGACGAGGTGGTCCTGGTCAACCTGGACCTGGTGCCGGCGCAGGCGGACAAGGTGGTCTTCGCGGTGTCGATCTACGACGCCGAGGCGCGGCTGCAGAACTTCGGGCAGGTCCGCAACGCCTACATCCGGGTCGCCAACTCCCTCGACGGCCAGGAGATCGCCCGTTACGACCTGTCCGAGGACGCGTCCAGCGAGACCGCGATGATCTTCGGCGAGCTGTACCGCTACGCGGGCGAGTGGAAGTTCCGCGCGGTGGGCCAGGGCTACGCCTCCGGCCTGCGCGGCATCGCCCTCGACTTCGGCGTAAACGTACAGTAAGGGCGAAAATCAGAACAATCGCACCCAACCTACGATCATGAGAACAGAAGGCAGTGCGGGGGTGACCTGACCGGGCCCGGCCCGGTCAGGGCGTCTCGGGACGAGGCCGCCCCCGGCACGGCCCGAAACCCGAAAGGTAACCAAGTCCCGTGTTCCTCCGCACTTTCGGCTGGTCGTTCGCGATCACCGTCCTAGGCCTGATCGCGGCCGGACTGCTCTGGGGGGCCCAAGGATTCGGCATCGTGCTGATCCTCTCCATCCTGGAGATCTCCCTGTCGTTCGACAACGCGGTGGTCAATGCCACGGTGTTGAAGCGGATGAACCCGTACTGGCAGAAGATCTTCCTGACCGTCGGCGTGCTCATCGCCGTCTTCGGCATGCGGCTGGTCTTCCCGCTGCTGGTGGTCGGCCTCACCGCGAAGCTCAACCCCGCGACGGTCATCGACCTCGCGCTGCACTCCAACGCGACGCACGACGGCCTGACCTACGGCCAGTACCTGGAGGCGGCCAACCCCGCCATCGCGGCCTTCGGCGGCGTCTTCCTGCTCATGATCTTCCTCGACTTCGTGTTCGACGACGAGAAGGAGCACAACTGGCTGGGCTGGATCGAGCGCCCGCTGGAGAAGGTCGGCAAGCTGGACGCCTTCTCCAGCGTCGTCGCACTGGTCGTGCTGGTGCTGGCCTCCAACTTCTTCGCCGGGGAGCACGCTGAAACCGTTCTGCTCGCCGGTGTCCTCGGCCTGATCACCTACCTCGTGGTCGGCGGCCTCTCCTCGATCTTCGAATCGGGTCTGGAGGAGGACGCCGAGCGCGAGGAAGCGGCCGAGAAGTCCGGCAAGTCGATCCTCCAGGTCGGCGGCAAGGCCGCGTTCTTCCTCTTCCTCTACCTGGAGGTCCTGGACGCCTCGTTCTCCTTCGACGGCGTGGTCGGCGCGTTCGCCATCTCCAGCGACATCTTCCAGATCACCCTGGGCCTGGGCATCGGCGCGATGTACATCCGCTCGCTGACCGTCTTCCTGGTCCGCAAGGGCACCCTGGACGACTACGTCTACCTGGAGCACGGCGCGCACTACGCGATCGGCGCGCTCTCGGTGATCCTGCTGGTCGGGATCAAGTACCACATCCCGGAGATCGTCACCGGCCTGATCGGCGTCGCCTTCATCGGGCTGGCGCTCGGCTCGTCGATCCTGCGCAACCGGCGCGAGGGCGCGCAGGACGAACCGGAACTGGTGGGTACGAGTACCGGCGAGTAGCCCGCCGGGTACGGGCAAAAGGCCCCCCCCCGCGAACAGGGGGGGGGGGGTTGGGGGGGGGGGGGGGCCCGCCCCC
>NZ_JBHWIR010000022.1:4849-24624 GCF_042731835.1 Kitasatospora sp. NPDC059817
GTCAACTTCACCGGGCTTGCCCCCGGCGGCTACCACAACCCGCCCCCCCGCGTTACGCGGGGGGGGCCGTTTCCGCGTCGCGGTGGGCCCGCTCAGCCGAGCTGCTGCTCGATTGCGCGCAGCTTGCGCTCCAGCGAGTCCAGCTTGGGCATCGACAGGGTGTCGTCGTCGGCCGTCAGGTCGATGGCCGAGCTGCGGTAGGACGAGCCCGAGGCCGATCCGACGGACGAGGACGAGGAGTAGGACGACGAGTAGGACGAGGACGAGGAGGACGCCGAGGAGGACGGCGCGTACGACGAGCCGACGGCGGCACGCGGGCGGCGGCTGGCGTCCAGCGCGGCCGGCTCCAGCGGGCCCGAGGCGGCCTGGTACGAGGAGGCGGTGTCCGACTCGGCGGCTAGGGCAGGCTCCGTAGCGGTCTGGCCGTCGCCGGCAGCCGTCAGCGCGGGCACCTGGCGGCCGCCGCGGGCCCGGGCGAGCATGCCGCCCTGGCGGGAGATGGCCTTCAGCTCGGCCCGCTCGCGGCGGTCGGCCGTGCGGGCCCGCACCTTGGCGTCCAGCTTGGCCTGGCGCTCCTCGCGCACCTCCTCGACCGCCTCGTCCAGGCTGCGGACGTTCTCCAGCAGCATCAGCGACCAGGCCGCGTAGGTCTCGCGCGGGGCGCGCAGCCAGCGGACGATCCGGATCTGCGGCAGCGGGCGCGGCACGAGCCCCTGCTCGCGCAGCGCGGCCTTGCGGGTCTGCTTCAGCGCGCGGTCGAACAGGATCGCCGCCGAGATCGACATGCCGGAGAAGAACTGCGGGGCGCCGTCGTGCGTCACACCGCGCGGCGCGTGCACCCAGTTGAACCAGGCCGAGGCGATCGCGAACACCCAGACCAGCAGGCGGGAGCCGAGCGCGGCGTCACCGTGGCTGGCCTCGCGCACGGCGAGCACCGAGCAGAACATCGCGGCGCCGTCGAGGCCGAACGGGACGAGGTACTCCCAGCCGCCGGACAGCCCCAGGTTCTCCTTGCCGAAGCCCACCAGGCCGTGGAAGGACAGCGCGGCCGCGACACCGGCGCAGCAGAACAGCAGCGTGTAGGAGGAGATGCCGTAGATCATCTCCTTGCGCCGCCGACGCTCCTCGCTGCGCTCCCAGGAGTCGCCGGCCTCTTCCTTCTTCGTGTTCTTGAAACGCAGCGTCGCCAGCAGGACGGCGACGAACAGCAGGGCTGCGCCGCCGACGACGGTCCAGACCAGCTGTATGGAGGTCAGGTTCATTGCGGGTCGGGCCTCGGGTTTCCGCAGGGGACGGGTTCACAGAGCGACACAGGCGGTCAGCTCCCGGTACTCGGGGAGCGCCTGACGATTCGTTCGTCGCCGCACGGCGTACCCGCCGCACCCGCGCAGGGGCGGACGGGACACCTGTGCGGCTAGACGATATCGCGTCCGAAGGGGCGGCATGTTACGGGAGGGGGGCTTCCTCCCGCCAATCGACCCGCCGACCGCTCCACTCGTCGACCCGGCGGTGAGCGCCGGGGGGCCCGACGGGGTAGGGGAGGGGGAGGTTTGGGTATCCGAGGGCCGGGCTGATGCCCGATCATGGAGCGGCGGACCGTCAGATCGCCTGACGGGAGCAGGGGGAGAGGGCGGGATGGTCTCGATCTGGGAGTACCTGCGCGGGGAGCGGAACTACACCTTCGACAACCCGGGCGGTCAGCACAAGGTCATACTCACCAAGTCGACCCCGCAGCACGCGATCACCGGGGCCGCGGCCACCACCGGCTACCTCTACGTCAACCTGCACTGGACCACCCGCTCCGGGGCCGTCCGGCCCAGTGCCCGGGAACGCGCCAAGCGCCTCTTCAGCCCCCGCATCCTGCGCCCGCTGGAGCCGGACTCGGTGCAGAACGAGCAGGTCAACGTCGACCTCGACCTGGCGTGCATGTACGAACTGTCCGACGGGAGCAGCGGCGTGGTGCAGCCGCTCGGCGGCTACTTCGGCGACCTCCGGCAACCGCCGTACATCAAGCTCAGCGGCGACGACCAGTACGGGGCGCCGTCCGGCGAGACGATGTACGTCAACCTGGAGAAGAAGGACAAGTTCAAACGGCTGCTGATCTTCGTCTACATCTACGACGGCACGCCGGCCTTCGAGCAGTCCCACGCGGTGGTGACGATCGTGCCGCAGACCGGGCCACGGATCGAGATCAAGCTGGACGAACGGGCCCGGGCGGCGCGCTCGTGCGCGGTGGTGCTGATCGAGAACGCGGGGGACAACCAGCTGACGGTGCGCCGTGAGGTGCGGTACGTCAACGGGTTCCAGGCGGACATCGACCGGCTGTACGGGTTCGGGCTGCAGTGGCAGCGCGGGTACAAGAGCCAGGGCGGCTCCGACTAGACCCTGTCCGGCCCGGCCCGGCCCTGTCCGGCCTCGGCCCTGTTCGGTCCGGTCGGAGCCGGGCGGCGGTCATGCCCTGCGCAGGCCGATCAGCGGGGCTGGAACTGCGGGCCCTGCGGCGGCAGGGCGAACTCCTCGCCGGTGGGCGGCTGGGCCGGTGCCTGGGCCGGTGGTTGCGCGGGGGCCTGGGCCGGCGGCTGCTGGCCGGTGCCGGCGTGCGGGTAGCCGTAGCTGCCGGGGTGCTGCTGCGGGGCGGGCTGCTGCTGGTGCGGGTAGCCGTAGCCGGTGCCCTGCTGCTGCGGGTACGGCTGGGGGGTGGGCTGCGGGTACCCGTAGCCGGTACCGGGCTGCTGCTGCGGATAGCCGTAGCCGGTGCCGGGCGGCTGCTGGGGCTGCGGCTGGTGCGGGTAGCCGTACCCGGTGCCGGGCTGGTGGGTCGGGGGTGCGGGCGGGGCTGACGCAGTGGCCGGGGGACCGGCGGGCGGCGCGGTCGGCGGGGGCGGCACCGCGCCGGGGGCGGCCGCGGCGGGCTGCTGCTGGGGCCGGCCCTGGGGGGTGGCCGACGGCTGCGGGACGGCCGGGGCCAGGGTGAAGGTGCCGGGCTCGGGCGGGGCGGTCGGGCGCGGGGCGGGCAGCGGGGTGCTGCGGGGGTCGACGGCGGCGGTGGGGGTGACGGTGGGGGTGGCCGTCGAGGCCGCCGCCGGGGCCGCGGCGGCCTCCGCCTCGTCGTCGACGGTGATGCCGAAGTCGGTGGCCAGGCCGATCAGGCCGGAGGTGTAGCCCTGGCCGATCGCCCGGAACTTCCCGGCGCCGGAGCGCCGGTACAGCTCGCCCGCGACCAGGGCGGTGACGTTCTCGCCGTCGGAGATCGCGAACTCGGCGAGTGCGGGCGCGCCGTCCCCGGCCGTGGCGTCGAAGAGCAGCAGGCGCAGCCCGGGCACCGTGCGGAAGGAGCCGCCCTCGGAGGAGCCGGCCAGCACCACCCGGTCGACGTCGGCGGGCAGCTTGGCGAGTTCGACCTCGATCGTGTCGATGATCTCGGCGCCGCCGGAGGTCTGCTGCTTGGGCAGGTGGCGCACCAGGCCGGAGGGGTGCCGCGGCTGGTTGTAGAAGACGAAGTCGGCATCCGAACGGACCTTGCCGGTGGCGCCGAGCAGCAGCGCGGACGCGTCCACGTCCGGCGCACCGGGCGTGGCGCTCCAGCGCAGCACGGCGCGGACCGCCGCAGCCGGCAGTGCGATGTTGGCGCCCTTGGCCATCACGTGCGTCATAGCCGACCATCCTGCCCGTTCGCCACCCCTTCGGACAACGTGACCGGGACCGTCGGAACCGGGTCGGACTTTGCCAAGACTTGCGCTTGCCGGGGGTTTGCCGGTGCTCGACCGGTGATCGGTGATCTGGACGGCGATGTTCCGGGAGTTCAGTGCCGAGGAACCGGGGACGGCCGGAATCCGTCCGTACGATGGGCGGTCCAAGGGCCCGCCGGGGTCGGGCGGAGGGGGGCCCGCCGGCGTCCGGCCGGGAACCACGGAGCCCCGTGGACCGGTTAACCATGGTGTCGCACCGCTGGATCGCGGTGTCGTCCCGCGCCGCCGCACGCCCCGGCAACGGACCGGCGGCCGTCAAACCTCTGAGGAGAGCACCTTGCGCCATTTCGGCCACCTCGCCGACGACGTACGCGGTCGCCTCTTCCTCGAACCGCCCCGGCCGTTCACCGCGCGGAGCGAGGCCGCGGTGCTGGCCACCGCCCTCGGCGGCACCCTCTACAGCCCCGCCACCCGGCCCGCGCTGGCCGCCGACATCCGCAAACAGGCTGCTCGGGGCGTGGTGTCGATGGTGCTCTGCCTGGAGGACGCGATCGCCGACCACGAGGTGGACGCGGGGGAGCGGAACCTGATCGAGCAGTTGAATGACCTGGTCAGGGATTTCACCGACTGCACACAAAGCCACCCCCTGCTCTTCATCAGAGTTCGAGCCGCCTCCCAGATCCTCGACCTGGCCGAGCGGCTCGGGCCGGCCGTCGAGCTGCTGAGCGGGTTCGTCCTGCCGAAGTTCACCACGCAGACCGGCAGCGCGTACCTGGCCGCCCTGGCCGCCGCCGAGGCCGCCACCGGGCGCCGGCTGTTCGCCATGCCCGTCCTGGAGTCACCCGAACTCGCCCACCTGGAGACCAGGCGCCAGCAGCTCTTCGGCATCGCCGACCTGCTCGCCGGGCACCGGGAGCGGGTGCTCGCCGTCCGCCTCGGCGTGACCGACCTCTGCTCCGCGTACGGCCTGCGCCGCTCGCCCGACCTCACCGCGTACGACGTCGCCCTGGTCTCGGCGGTGATCGGCGATGTGGTCAACGTGCTCGGCCGGGCGGACGGCACCGGGTACACCGTCACCGGTCCGGTCTGGGAGTACTTCCCGGTCCAGGAGCGGATGTTCAAGCCGCAGCTGCGCCGCACGCCGTTCGCCGAGGCCCCCGGGACGGCCCGGGCCTCCGGCGAGGAGGTCCGCCGGCGGATCATCGAGCACGACCTGGACGGGCTGATCCGGGAGGTCGAGCTCGACCGGGCCAACGGCCTGCTCGGCAAGACCTGCATCCACCCCAGCCACGTCCCCGCCGTGCACGCCCTCTCCGTGGTCACGCACGAGGAGTACTGCGACGCCCGGGACATCCTCCGGCAGGAGCAGGACGGCGGCGGGGTCCTGCGCTCGGCGTACACCAACAAGATGAACGAGGCCCGGCCGCACCGGGCCTGGGCGGAGCGGGTGCTGCTGCGGGCGGAGGTGTTCGGGGTGGCCCGGGAGGACGTGAGCTTCGCGGAACTGCTCGCGGCCTGCCTGTGCGGGGAGTGAGGGGGCTGAGGGGGCTGTCCGCAGCCGGCCTGAACGGCCCGACCGATCCGACCTATCCGACTGATCCGAAGACCGCACCACCGCACCATGCGAAGACCGCACCACCGCGCCATGCGAAGACCGCACCACCGCACCATGCGAAGGCAGGACCAGCAGTGACAGCACAGCAGACGTGGACCGGTCGTTGGGTCGCCGACCGGGCCGGCATCGCCCTGACCGGATCGGACCGCCTCCCCGAACTCGTGGGCCTGGCCCTGCGTTCCCAGAACCCGAAGCGCGCCCACCTGCTGGTCTCCACCGTGCTCGGCAAGCACGTCCCGCAGCGGCCCGCGGTCGTCCACGGCGTCGGGCTCGAACTCGGCCGGCAGGTCCGCGAGTTGCTCGGCGACGAGGCCGCCGCGCGGGCCGTCGTCCTCGGCTACGCGGAGACGGCCACCGGCCTCGGCCACAGCGTCGCCGACGGCCTCGACGCCCCGTACCTGCACTCCACCCGCCGCCCGGTGCCCGGGGTGCCCCCGCTCGGCGGCTTCGAGGAGGAGCACTCGCACGCCACCTCGCACCTGCTGCTCCCCGCCGATCCCGAACTCCTCACCAGTGACGGCCCGTTGGTGCTGGTCGACGACGAGTTCTCGACCGGCACCACGGTCCTCAACACCATCCGTGAACTGCACGCCCGCCACCCCCGCGACCACTACGTCGTCGTCGCCCTGGTCGACCTGCGCTCCACCGCCGACCGCCGCCGGCTCGCCGACACCGCCGCCGAACTCGGCGTCCGGCTCGACCTGGTGGCCACCGCCAGCGGCGCCGTCCAGCTGCCCGCCGACGTCCTGGACCGCGCCGAGCGGCTGATAGCCGAGGCCGCCCCCGCCCCCGCCGCACCCCCCGGAACGCCCGCACCGCTCGCCCGGGTCGACCTGGACTGGCCCGCCGGGCTCCCCGACGGCGGCCGGCACGGGGTCACCGCCCGCGACCGCGCCCGACTGGACGCCGCCCTGCCCCGCCTGGCCGGACAGCTGGCCGACGCACTGCCCGCCACGGCGCGGCGCGTGCTGGTCCTCGGCTTCGAGGAGCTGATGTACGCCCCGCTGCGGCTGGCCGGCGCACTCGCCGACCGGCTGGGCGGCGACCGCGTCCGCTACTCCACCACCACCCGCTCGCCCGTCCTCGCCGTGGACGACCCCGGCTACGCCATCCGCACCCGCCTCGCCTTCCCCGCCCACGACGACCCGCAGGACGACGCGTCGCGCGAGCGCTACGCCTACAACGTCGCCCCCGGCAGCGACCCGGCCCGCCGCTTCGACGCGGTCGTGCTGGTGGTCGACGACGTCGCCGACACCCCCGCCCTGCGCGAGGGCGAGCGCGCCCTGCTCGGCCAGCTGCGGCAGGTCACCGACCAGGTGGTGCTCGCGGTGCTGCCCTCCCACCGGCCGGTCCGGCTGCCCTCCCGCCTGCCGTCCCACCAGCCGTCCCACGGGCCTTCCCGCCTGCCGTCCCCGTTGTACGGCCCGGCGTTCTCCTCCTACCGGCCCGACGAGGTGGCCTGGCTGCTCAAGGACCTCTCCGGCGTCCCGCTCGAAGCCCCCACCGAGGAGCGCGAGGAGGCCGTCCAGAACGGCGGCGCGCACTACGCCGAGTCGCTGCCGGTCGAGTACCAGCCCAGCCCCGAGTACCAGGAGCTGTTCCACCAGGCACTGCGCGCCTCCGCCCGCCGCATCGCGCTCGCCGCCGGCACCGTCGCCGAGACCCTGCTGCGCGAGCGCGGCCCCGGCCTGGTGCTCGCCTCGCTGGCCCGGGCCGGCACGCCCGTCGGCATCCTGATCCGCCGCTGGCTCGCCCACGCCCACGGCCTCGACACCCCGCACTACGCCGTCTCCATCGTCCGCGGCCGCGGCATCGACCCGGTCGCCCTGCGCTACCTGGCCGCCCACCACCGCGCCGGCGACGTCGTGTTCGTCGACGGCTGGACCGGCAAGGGCGCGATCACCCGCGAACTCGCCGAGGCCCTGGCCGGCACCGGCTTCGACCCGGACCTCGCCGTCCTCGCCGACCCCGGCCGCTGCGCGCGCACCTACGGCACCCGGGACGACTTCCTGATCCCCTCCGCCTGCCTCAACTCCACCGTCTCCGGCCTGGTCTCGCGCACCGTACTGCGGCCCGGCCTGATCGGCCCGGACGACTTCCACGGCGCCAAGCACTACGCCGAACTGGCCGGCGCGGACGTCTCCGCCGCCTTCCTCGACACCGTGGCCGACCACTTCGAGGCCGTCCGCCCGGAGGCCGTCGCCGCCGCCGACCGGCTGTCCACCGCCCCGGACCGCACGCCCGACTGGGCCGGCTGGGCCGCCGTCGAACGGATCAGCACCGAGTACGGCATCGACAGCGTCAACCTGGTCAAGCCCGGCGTCGGCGAGACCACCCGGGTGCTGCTGCGCCGCGTCCCCTGGCGGGTCCTCGCCCGGCGCGGCGCCGGCGCCGACCTCGACCACGTCCGGCTGCTCGCCGCCCAGCGCGGCGTTGAGGTCGAGGAGGTGGACGGCCTGCCGTACTCCTGCGTCGGCCTCATCCACCCCCGCTACAGTCGGGGAGCGACCGGGGCCTCCGGTAGGACCGTTGTGGTGAAGGAGTCCTGATGAACGCCGATGTCCTCGTCGCCAGCGACCTCGACCGGACGCTCGTCTACTCCAACCGGGCCCTCGCCCTGGACGTCCCCGACCGGCTCGCGCCCCGGCTGCTCTCCGTCGAGGTGCACGACGGCAAGGCGCTCTCGTTCATGACCGAACAGGCCGCCGCGCTGCTCGTCGAACTCGTCCGGCAGGCCTGGTTCGTCCCCGCCACCACCCGCACCCTCGCCCAGTACGAGCGGATCAACCTGCCCGGCCCGACGCCCGGTTGGGTCCCCGCGTACGCGATCTGCGGCAACGGCGGGCACCTGCTCGTCGACGGCGTGCCCGACCAGGACTGGCACACCGAGATCACCGCGCGGCTCGCCTCCGGCGCTGCCCCGCTGGAGGAGGTCGTCCGGCAGCTCGCCCTGAGCGCCGACCCGGAGTGGACGCACAAGCGCCGCGTCGCCGACGGGCTGTTCGCCTACCTCGTCGTCGAGCGCGCCGCACTGCCCGGCGGCTGGCTCGACGAGCTGACCGGCTGGTGCGCCGAACGCGGCTGGACGGTCTCGCTCCAGGGCCGCAAGGTCTACGCCGTCCCCGCGCCGCTCAGCAAGAGCGCCGCCCTCGCCGAAGCCGTCCGGCGCACCGGCGCGACCACCGTGCTCGCGGCCGGCGACTCACTGCTCGACGCCGACCTGCTGCTCGCCGCCGACGCCGCCTGGCGGCCCGGGCACGGCGAACTCGCCGACGGCGGCTGGACCGCCCCCGGCGTCACCGCCCTCGACGAGGTGGGGGTGGCGGCGGGGGAGGAGATCGTCCGACGCTTCCTCGCCCGGGTGGCCGCCGCGTCCGGCGTGCCCGTCGTGCCCGGCGTGCCCGGCGCGCCCGTCGCTTCCTGAGCGGAAGCGGCAGCGGTCAGCCGCAGCAGCCGCCGCCGCAACAGCCCCCTCCGCCACCACCGTTGCCGGAGGGGGCCTGGCGCGGGGCGCCGCCCGAAGCGGAGCCGGTGACGGCGACGGCGGACAGCAGCTTCACGGTGTCCTCGTGGCCCTGCGGGCAGACGGCGGGGGCGCCGGCCTGCGCCATCGGGCGGCGGAGTTCGAAGGTGGCGCCGCAGGAGCGGCAGCGGAAGTCGTAGCGTGGCATACCGGCAGGGTACCCAGGCGGAGCCCTGCCGACGTCCTGTCGGTGCCCTGTTGGCGTCCTACTGGGGGTGCTACCGGTGCCCGCCCAGATCGCCGCGGATCAGCCCGATCACCTGCGCCGCCGTCTCCCGCACGCCCGCCAGCTCGGTCAGGAAGTGCCAGTAGTCGGGGTGCCGGCCGGCCGCCTCCAGGGTGGCCACGGCCCGGTCCAGCCGGGCCACCGCCTCGTCCAGCGGGGCGGCGTGCCGCGGGTCCGGCGCGCTGCGGCCCGCCATCGCCAGCCGCTGCGCGTCGCGCAGGGCGAAGCGGGCCCGCTCCACCTCCCGGTGCGGGTCGTGCTGCACCTCGTTCAGCTGCCGCAGCCGCTCGTTCACCGCGACCACCGACCCGTCCGCGGTGTCCAGCAGCGCGCGCACCGTACCGATCGCGCCCGTCGCGTCCGCCCAGCGCTGCTCGTCCCGGGCCCGGGCGGCCTCGGCGAGCTTGCGCTCCGCCGCCCGCCCGGTCTCCGCGACCTGCTCCGACACCCGCTGGAGGTCCTGCCAGCAGGCCGAGCTGAACCGGCGGCGCAGTTCGCTCAGCGCCGGCTCGACCGTCTCCGCCTTGGTCTCCAGCGCCTGGATCCGGGTCCGCAGGCTCGCCACCCGCCGGTCGATCTCCCGTGCCCGCTCCGGCAGTTGACCGGCGTCGGCCGCGATCGCCTCGGCGCGCTGCCGCACGTCGTCCGCGCGCCGCAGCGTCGGCGCCACCCCGTGCCGGGCCGGCCCCTCGTTCAGCAGCCCGAGCTCCGGCGCCAGTTCGGCCAGCCGGGCCGCCAGGTCGTCCGCCCGCAGCCCGGCACCGCGCACCGCGTCCAGCGCGTTGCTCGCCTGGAGCAGCGCGCGCTTCGCCTGCTCCACCGCCGGGGTGACCCGCATCAGCTGCTGCTCGGCGCGCTGGAGGGCCGGCTGCAGCCGCTGGAGGAAGTCGTTCAGCTCCGCCCGGGCCGAGCCGAGCTGCCCCTTCACGTCCTCCAACTGGCGCCGGGCCCGCGCCGCGGCGCCGGCGTCCAGCGCCTCGTCGTCCAGGTTGTACGCGTCCAGCGCGCCCAGGTAGTTCACGGTGACCTGGTCCACCCGGCCGGTGATCCCCGCCAGGTCCGCCAGCGCCCGGCGGGCCGTCGCCTCGTCCTCGGCCGCCCGGACGGTCTCCACCGCCAACTGCACCTCGCGCTGCGTCGAGTCCAGCTCGTAGAACGCCTCCTGCGCGGCGTCCCGGGCCGCCTTGGCGTCCGCCCGCACACCCTCCCCGCCGCGCCGACCCCACCAGCCGCCCGTCCCGGCCGAGGCCAGCCCCAGCGCACCCAGCGCACCCGCCAGCACCACCGGCACCACCAGTGCGTCGGCCAGCGCACTCCCCGCCCGACGCCACCCCCGCCCGCTCCCGCCGGCCACCGTCACTGCGCGCTCCCTGCTCCGACCCGCTGATCCACCCCCATTCTTCCCGATCACCCCACCCCACCGGCACCCCCACCCGTCCCACCCCCCGACCACCCGCACCACAGCACCCCCCGGGACCAGGTACCCTAGGCAGTCGTCGTGCCCCCACTGGGCCACGACAGGGGGCGCGTAGCTCAGTGGTAGAGCGCTGCTCTTACAAAGCAGATGTCGGCGGTTCGAAACCGTCCGCGCCCACAGCAAGGGGTGTGGGTCCGTGAGGGCCCGCGCCGAGATCGAAGAACATCGAGAACACATCACGCCGCAGCTCCTGCGGCTGGAGCCTCCAGGGCGGCCGACTCGGCAGCGAGTTCGGCCGTTTTTCTGTTCGGCCGACTCCCGGGCCTTCGGGGGCCGATGGCCGGAATCCTTCCCGTGGCTGTGATCCGCCTGGTGGTTCCGGCGTGAGATCGCCGGCTCGACACGCTGTGTGAACTCCCACTGTGGGCGATGTCCGCATTGCACAGTGTGCGCAGGTTTGTGACTGTGCTGAGGAGGCCGCCATGCCCCTGACCCTCCGACCGTTCGCCCCGCGCGGGTGAGTGGGCCCACCGCCGGTGCGGTGCCGACGTTGGAGCTGGAGGACATCCAGGGCACCGTGCTGCGGCGTCGTCCGGACGTCTATCACGGTGTCTACCTGCTCTACCGGATCGACGACCCGGCCGCGGCGAAGCGGTCGCTGCGCGAGGTCCTGCCGGAGGTCACCAGCGCGGCGGACTGGGAGCGGCCCCGCCCGTTCACCCTCAATGTCGCCTTCACGTACCGGGGGCTGGCCCGGTTGGGCGTGCCGCCGGATTCGCTGGCCTCGTTCTCCCCGGAGTTCCGGGCCGGCATGGCCGCCCGGAAGGAGGTGCTGGGAGACCTCGGTGCCAGCGACCCCGGTAACTGGCCCCCGCCGCTGGGCGGCCCCGACGTGCACATCGGGGTGGTGATCATCGCGACGGCCCCCGAGGGGCTCCACGAGCCGGTGGCGGCGGCCGGACGGTTGGCCGGGGTGAGCCTGGTCTACCGGCTCGATGTCGGTTCGCCGGTCACCGGGCGCGAGCACTTCGGGTTCCGGGACGGCATCTCCAGCCCGTACCTGCTCGGCAGCGCCGAGCGGCCGCTGCCCGGCCAGGACGCCGTCCAGCCCGGCGAGTTCCTCTTCGGCTACCCGGACGAGTCCGGGGCGGCGCCGGCGGGGCCCGCGCCGGACGTGCTCGGCCGCAACGGCTGCTACCTGGCCTTCCGTCAGATGCGTGCGGACGTGGCCGCGTTCCGCAGGTACCTGCGGGACCAAGCCCGCTCGCCCGAGGACGAGGAACTGCTCGCAGCCAAGATCGTCGGCCGCTGGCGCAGCGGTGCGCCGCTGGCGTTGGCGCCGGAGCACGACGATCCGGACCTGGGCGCCGATCCGACGCGCAACAACGACTTCCGCTACCACGACGACCCGCGGGGCCTGCTCGTCCCGCGCGGCGCGCACATCCGGCGGGCCAACCCGAGGGACGGCCTGGCCGACACCGTGGTCGAGACCGGCATCCACCGGGTGCTGCGGCGCGGCGCGGCGTACGGCCCGCTGCTGCCGGCCGGGGCCTTGGAGGACGACGGCGTGGAGCGCGGGATCATCTTCATCTTCATGGGCGCCAGCCTGTCCCGGCAGTTCGAGTTCGTGCAGCAGGTGTGGCTCAACGACGGCGACTTCGCCGGCCTCGGCCCCGAGCAGGACCCGCTGGTCGGCAACAGCGGCGGCGCCGGTGTGCACACCATCCCGGCCCGCCCGGTCCGGCGCCGGCTCACCGGGTTGCCCCGGTTCGTGACCGTGCGCGGCGGCGAGTACTGCTTCCTGCCCGGCCTCGCCGCGATCGCCTGGCTCACCGCACTGCCGGACCCGGCCGGCGGCCCGTCCGCCGCGCCGCACTCATCGACATCGGAGGACGACAGGTGACCCCGCCCGAGAAGGACTTCACCCCCGTGCGGCACTCACCCGATCTCGTACCACCGGAGCCGGACTTCGACCGGCACCTCCAGCAGTCCAGACCGTCCGCAAGGAGGTGTACCGGCGCTCGTCGGTGCTGCGCCACGAGCTGAACGGCCGGCGCCGCGCCGAGCCGGCCTCGGCCGCCGACGTGCTTCCCGACCCGTCCTGACGCTTCGCCCGAGAGGAATCCAGATGTACGACTTCGACCCGTCGACCTACCAGCCGATCTCACCGGACGTGTCGGTCGAGGAGATCGCCAAGGCCTTCCAGAGCCCCCGTCAGCAGACCGAGGGCGTCGGCCTGCGGGCGGTGAACCGGTCGGAGTTCACCCTGATCGCACCGGTCATCCAGCCGACCGGGCCCGCCGTCTTCCTGGAGCGCGCCGAGAAGGCCTGCATCGAGGCGCCCTACTGGGAGAACCGCCTCGGGACGGTCCACGACCTGCGGGTCGCGCTCGTCAACGACGGTCATCAGGTGCTGTTCTGCGCGACCTACAGCGACGAGTTCAAGCCCTACGTCATCGACGTCATCCGCTTCGCCACCCCGTGGATCGACCACATGTTCAACGACGTGGCGGCCGGCTACCCGGGCCTGGCCTCCGACCAGGCGGTCGACTACATCGCGAAGTACCAGGTGCAGGCCAACGTCTGGTACGGCGGGCCGAACCCGGAGGCCACCCCCAGGGACATCGGCAAGGCCATCGCGGTGGCCGCCGCGTTCGACGACCTGCTGGACGCCGCCCAGAGCTGACCGCGTGCGTCGACAGGCGCGCCGGCGCCCGTGCGGGAGGGGCCGGGGTTCGGGAGGCGGGGTGGGGTGGGCTGTGTTTGGGTGGCTGCACACCGCTTGGGAGAGGTGATCCTCCGTGACCATGCCCCCGTTCGGATCGAGTGATCCGTTCTCCGATCTGCTCAGCCGCTTCTTCGGGATGAGTCCGATGGCCTCCCCGCCCGCCGTGCAGCGGGTGCCGATCGGGCGGTTGCTGAGCGAGTCCTCGCAGGAGTTGCTGGGGTTGGCCGCGCACCGGGCCGGCGAGGACGGGATCAGTGATCTCGACACCGGGCACCTGGCCTGGGCGGCCACCCGGGTGGAGCCGTCGCGCCGGATGCTGGAGCGGGCGGGGATCGACCCGGACCAGCTGGCCGGTGACCTGGAGCGGTCGCTGCCGTCCGGGGATCCGGCGGCGGTGGACGGGCAGCCCGCGCTGACGCCGTCGGCCAAGCGCGCGCTGCTGGCGGCGCACGCCCGTTCGCAGGCGGCCGGGGCCTCGTACATCGGGCCGGAGCACATCCTCGGCGCGCTGCTGGACCAGGAGCGGTCCGGGGCGGGGACGGCGCTGCGCAACGCGGCGCCCTCGCAGGAGGCATTGAAGACGGTGCTGGAGGGGCGCGGTGTCGGCGGGGAGCGCAGCAGCACGGGCGCGCACCCGAGCGAGACGCCGACGCTGGACGAGTACGGGCTGGACCTCACCGAGGCGGCGCGCTCGGGCCGGCTGGACCCGGTGGTCGGGCGGGCCGAGGAGATCGAGCAGACCGTCGAGATCCTGTCCCGCCGGACCAAGAACAACCCGGTGCTGATCGGCGAGCCGGGCGTCGGCAAGACCGCGATCGTGGAGGGGCTGGCGCAGCGGATCGTCTCCGGGGACGTGCCGCAGAGCCTGCGGGACAAGCGGGTCGTCACGCTCGACCTGACCGCCCTGGTGGCCGGCTCCAAGTACCGGGGCGAGTTCGAGGAGCGGCTGAAGAAGGTGATCGACGAGGTCACGGCGGCCGAGAAGAGCGTGATCCTGTTCCTGGACGAGCTGCACACCGTGGTCGGCGCGGGTTCCGGCGGCGAGGGTTCGATGGACGCCGGCAACATCCTCAAGCCGGCGCTGGCGCGCGGTGAACTGAGCGTGGTCGGCGCGACGACGCTGGACGAGTACCGCAAGCACGTGGAGAAGGACGCCGCGCTGGAGCGCCGCTTCCAGCCGGTGCTGGTGCCCGAGCCGAGCGTCGAGGAGACGGTCGAGATCCTGCGGGGGCTGCGGGACGCGTACGAGGCGCACCACCAGGTGCGGTTCACCGACGAGGCGCTGGACGCGGCGGCGACGCTGTCCGACCGGTACGTCAGCGACCGCTTCCTGCCGGACAAGGCGATCGACCTGTTGGACCAGGCCGGTGCCCGGGTGCGGTTGCGCAGCCTGAGCGGCTCGACCGAGGCGACCGGGGTGCAGGACCGGATCACCAAGCTGAAGCGGGAGTTGGACGAGGCCGTCGCGGACGAGGAGTTCGTGCGGGCGGCCAACCTGAAGGCCGAGCTGCGGCAGACCGAGGACGAGTTGGCGGCCGTCGCCGAGTCCCGCGAGGAGGTCGTCGACGTGACCGCCGACGACATCGCGCAGGTGCTGTCGTCCCGGACCGGCATCCCGGTCGCGGAGTTGAACGCGACCGAGCGGGAGCGGCTGCTCAAGCTGGAGGAGCACCTGCACGAGAAGGTGATCGGCCAGGACGAGGCGGTCACCGCGGTCGCCCAGGCGGTGCGCCGCGGCCGGGCCGGGATGGGCGACCCGGACCGGCCGACCGGCTCCTTCCTCTTCCTCGGGCCGACCGGCGTGGGCAAGACCGAGCTGGCGAAGGCGCTGGCGGCGCTGCTGTTCGGCGACCCGGACCGGATGATCCGCTTCGACATGAGCGAGTTCCAGGAGAAGCACACCGTCTCCCGGCTGGTCGGCTCCCCGCCCGGGTACGTCGGCTACGACGAGGCCGGGCAGCTGACCGAGGCCGTCCGCCGCAAGCCGTACAGCGTGCTGCTCTTCGACGAGGTGGAGAAGGCACACCCGGACGTCTTCAACCTGCTGCTCCAGGTGCTGGACGACGGGCGGCTGACCGACGCCCAGGGGCGGACGGTCGACTTCCGCAACACCGTGGTGATCATGACCAGCAACATCGGCTCGCAGCGCATCCTCGACCACGCCGGGAACGTGGACGAGATCCGTGGCGACCTGATGCGCGACCTGCACCAGCAGTTCCGGCCGGAGTTCCTGAACCGGATCGACGAGGTGATCGTCTTCCACGCGCTCACCCGGAAGGACCTGCTGTCGGTGGTCGGTCTGCTGCTGGAGCGCAGCCGGCGTCGGCTCAAGGCGCAGGACGTGCAGTTGGAGGTCACCGAGGCGGCCAAGGAGTGGCTGGTCAACCGCGGGTACCAGCCGGAGTTCGGGGCCCGGCCGCTGCGTCGGACGATCCAGTCGGAGCTGGACAACCGGGTGTCCAACCTGCTGCTGGACGGCACGGTGCGGGAGGGCGACACGCTGATCGCGGAGGTGAGCGACGGCGACCTGGTGGTCACGCTCGCCCGGCCGGAGGCGTCGGCGACCTTCGAGGAGGCGCAGGAGAAGGCGGGGGAGGCCTGATCCGTCGGAGATCTGCCCCGCCGCCGGACGGTCCGGCGGCGGGGCAGCGCGTACCTACGCCTGCGGGAAGACCTCGCGCAGCAGCGGCTCCGGCAGCCCGCGCTTGCGCCACTCGCGCGGGTAGCCGAGCGAGACCTCCTCGAACGGGACGCCGTCGTAGCTGGTCTTGCGGGGGATGTGCAGATGGCCGTAGATCATCGCCGCGGTGTTGAAGCGGCGGTGCCAGTCCGCGGTCAGTTCGGTGCCGCACCACTGGGCGAACTCGGGGTACCAGAGGATCTCGGTGGGGTGGCGGACCAACGGGTAGTGGTTGACCAGGACGAGCGGTACGTCCGGGTCGCAGGCCGCCAGCCGCTGCTCGGTCAGCCGGACGCGCTCGCGGCACCAGGAGTCGCGGTCCGGGAACGGGTCCGGGTGGAGCATCCGCTCGTCCGCGCAGACGATGCCGCTCTCGTAGGCGGCCGCCAGGGACTCCTCCTTGGTGGTCGTGCCCGGCGCGCGGAAGGAGTAGTCGTACAGGAGGAAGAGCGGGGCGATGCGGACCGGTCCGCCGGCGCCCTGCCAGAGCGGGTACGGGTCCTCGGGGGTGAGCACGCCGAGGTTCCGGCAGAGGTCGACCAGGTGGTCGTAGCGGGCCACGCCGCGCAGCTGCACCGGGTCCTCGGGGTGGGTCCACAGCTCGTGGTTGCCGGGGGCCCACACCACGCGGGCGAAGCGTTCGGCGAGCAGTCCGAGCGCCCACTCGACGCTGGTGGTGAGTTCGGCGACGTCTCCGGCGACGAGCAGCCAGTCGTCGGGGGTGGTGGGCCGGATCTTCTCCACCAGGTCCCGGTTCTCCTGGTAGGAGATGTGCAGGTCGCTCACGGCGAGCAACCGCCCGCCCGCCCCCGTGGGCTCCGACGGCGCGTCGCTGCGGTACTCGGTAGTCACTCCTGCCCCCTGTGGTCACCCGTCCGATGTCGCCACAGTACGTGGCGGACGGGGGCCGTGGGGCGGGTTGACGCGATCGGCCGTGCGAAGGGAGGGGCCGGCGGACCGCCGCCACCGCGCGAACGAGCCATTGCGGCCGAAGTGCTTTCTTGGTGTCGTCTTGACTCTTGACAGTGAGTCATGTCCGCGACAGCTTTGGTGCACCCCCACACCGAGAGGTCTCTCATGAAGAAGCCGCTCATAGGCATGCTCGCCACCGTCCTGGTCGCCGGAGCAACCGCCCTCGCCGGCGCCCTCCCGGCCCAGGCCGCCACCGCGGAGGCCCCCGCCGCCGTGTCGGTAGCGGCCCAGGACGGCCAGTCCCTGAGCGCCCAGGCCCAGGTCACCGACACCAAGGCGGCCCCCCGCGCCGTCAACTTCGCCGGGACGGTGGCCCTCAACAACTGTTCCGGTTCGCTGGTCCGGATGCCAGGCTCGGCCGCGAGCGACCCGGCCCTCGTCCTGTCCAACGGCCACTGCCTGGAGTCCGGCATGCCCGGCCCCGGCGAGGTGATCCTCAACCAGCCCTCCAGCCGGACCTTCACCCTCCTCAGCTCCAGCGGCAGCGGGCTCGGCACCCTGCGCGCGACCAAGGTGGTCTACGGCGCCATGACCGACACCGACGTGTCGATCTACCAGCTGAACACCAGCTACGCCTCGATCCAGTCCCGGTACGGGATCGCCCCGTTGACCATCTCCGCCGCCCACCCCACGCAGGGCACCTCGATCAAGGTCGTCTCGGGCTACTGGAAGAAGATCTACTCCTGCTCGATCGACGGCTTCGCCTACCAGTTGAACGAGGCGGACTGGACCTTCAAGGACTCGGTCCGCTACACCTCCGGCTGCAACGTGATCGGCGGCACCTCCGGCTCGCCGGTGGTGGACGCGAACACCGGGCAGGTGGTCGCGGTCAACAACACGATCAACGAGAGCGGCGAGTCCTGCACCCTCGACAACCCGTGTGAGGTCGACGAGAACGGCTCGGTGACGGTGCACCAGGGCATCGGCTACGCCCAGGAGACCTACGGCATCCCGGCCTGCTTCGCCGCCGGCAACCGGTTCGACCTCACCCTGCCCGGCTGCACCCTGGTCCGGCCCTGACCTGACCGCCGCGACGGCCTCGACCTGAACCGTGGCCGCCATCCCGCGCCCGGCCGCCACGTCGTGACGGAACCGGGGCGACCCCGCTGACCAGCACCGATCCCCGATGGGCCACCCGCGAACGGCGGGTGGCCCATTCGGCCGTCCACCAGACGGCCGGCGCACCACCCCCGCCGCACTGTCGTCCCGACAGAGCGGCAGTCATATCCGTGTGACCAATGGAGAGTTGATGACCACCACGCTGCGAAGGCTGCTGGTTTCCGTCCTGCTGATACCGCTGCTCGCGCTCGGCGGCCTGGCGACCCCGGCGCTGGCCGCCGGTGCCCAGGGCGCCGGTACCGCCGAGGCCGCCCACGGCCGGAGCCCCGCCGACGACCCGAATGCCGACATCAAGGACCGCCTGGCGGCGATCCCCGGGGTGACGATCACCGAGGAGAAGCCGACCACCACCGGCCACCGCTACTTCCTGCTCACCTACACCCAGCCGATCGACCACTTCCGCCCCTGGCTGGGCACCTTCCAGCAGCGCTTCAGCGTGCTGCACCGGGGCTACGACCGCCCGACCGTCTTCTACACCAACGGCTACACGCTGGGCACCAACCCGTCGCGCACCGAGCCGACCCGGCTGGTGGACGGCAACCAGGTGTCCATCGAGTACCGGTACTTCACCCCGTCGCGCCCCGAGCCGGCGGACTGGTCCAAGGCCGGCATCCGCCAGCAGGCCGCCGACTCGCACCGGCTGGTGACCGCGCTCAAGCGGATCTACCAGCAGGAGTGGCTCTCCACCGGCGCCAGCAAGGGCGGCATGTCCTCCACCTACTTCCGCCGCTTCTACCCGGACGACGTCGCGGGCACGATCGCGTACGTGGCGCCGAACAACACCGACGTCAACGACTACGCGGCCTACACCAACTTCTTCCGCACCGTCGGCACCCCCGAGTGCCGGGCCGCGCTGAACGCCGCCCAGCGCGAGCTGCTGGTGCGCCGCGACCGCCTGGAGACCCGCTACGTGGCCGACAACAAGGCCGCCGGCTCGACCTTCAACACCCTCGGCACGCCGGACCGGGCGTACGAGGCGGGCGTGCTCGACGTGGTCTGGGCGTTCTGGCAGTACAGCACCGAGGCGGACTGCGCCAAGGTCCCGGCCGCGGCCACCGCGACCGACGACGCGCTGTACGCGTGGTTCGACTCGCAGTCCGGCATCACCGGCAACAGCGACCAGTCGCTGGCGAAGTACACCGCGTACTACTACCAGGCCGCGACCGAGCTGGGTGCGCCGTTCTTCGACGTCTCGCACCTCAAGGGCGTGCTGCACTACGACTACAAGGAGCTGTACTCGGCCCGGTCGTACGTGCCGAAGGACATCCCGATCTCCTTCAACCCGAACACGATGCGGGACATCGACCGCTGGGTGAAGCACGACGCCGAGCGGATCATCTACGTCTACGGCGGCAACGACCCGTGGGGCGCCAAGCCGTTCAAGCTCGGCCGGGGCAGTGACGACAGCTACGTCTACACCGTGCCGGGCGGCAACCACGGCTCCAACATCGGCCAGCTGCCGGCCGCGCAGTCGGCGGAGGCGACCGCCAAGGTGCTGGAGTGGGCCGGCCTGGGCGACCAGGACGCCGCCCGCTCGCTCGGCAAGAAGCAGCAGATCCCGCCGTTCGGCCCGCTCGACGAGGAGGGCCTGAAGCTGGAGTCGCAGCGCCACCCGCTGTAAAGCGCCACCCGCTGTAACCGGCAGGCCGTAGCGCTGTGTGACGCCTTGGGAGGAGGGGGGGCCCCCGGCCGGGGGGGCGCCCGCCCCCCCCGGCCGGGGGGGGGCCCCCCCGGCCGGGGCGCGCCGCGCCCTGATAAACTAAATAGATTCGAAGAAAATAGTTTAATATCAACCCCCACCCCCCC
>NZ_JBHWIR010000022.1:24634-36121 GCF_042731835.1 Kitasatospora sp. NPDC059817
CGGGTTTTTTTCGCGCCCCCTCTTGACCGGGCCTGGGGGCGGGCGTTGTTGAGGCTTGGGGTGTGGCGCGCCCGGGGGGGGGGGCGGCCTCCTCGCGCATCTGGCGGGGCCGGCCCGCTCGGGACGGGCCGGGCCCTATCTGAAGTACTGAATCAGTGCTTCAATACTTTCATGGCCTACCGACGCACGCCCGCCGTCCAAGCCCGGCTGGACGCCCAGCGCGAGGCCGTGCTGCAGGCAGCCGTCCTGCTGCTCGCCGAGCGCGGCTACGGCGGCTGCACGATGGCCGCCGTGGCGGACCGTGCCGGGATCGCCACCGGAAGCCTCTACCAGCACTTCGCCAGCAAGGCCGAGTTGTCCGTGCAGTTGTTCCGCCGGGTGGTCACCCGCGAGATGGCCGCCGTCGACGCGGCCGTCGCCCTCCGGGAGGGCCCGCGGCAGCGGATCGCCGCGGTCGTCGAGACCTTCGCCGCCCGCGCCCTGCGCGCGCCCCGGCTGGCGTACGCGCTGCTGGTCGAGCCGGCCGACGCGGTCGTGGACAGCGAGCGCCTGGTGTTCCGCCGGGCGTTCCGGGACGTGATCGCCACCGAGATCGCCGCCGCCGTGGCGAGCGGCGAACTCCCCGAGCAGGACCCGGTGCTGACCGCCGCCGCGCTGGTCGGCGCGGTCGGCGAGGCGCTGGCCGGCCCGCTCGCGGCCGCGCCTGCGCCTGTGCCTGTGGCAACGGCCGCGCCCGCACGGACGGCCGCGCCCACGAAGCCGGCGGGCACCACCGACGTGGTCCCCGCCCTGGTCTCCTTCACCCTGCATGCCCTGGGAGGACGCGATGACAGCGACGCATGAGGTCACCAACCAGGTGCCCCTGCCGTACGGACACGACACCGCCGCCGATCCGACCCTGCTCGCCGCCCTGCACCGGGCCGGCGCCGGCTGGGCCGAGTCCGAACTGCACGAGCTCGGCCGCCTGGCCGGCTCCGAGCAGGCCGCCGAGTGGGGCCGGTTGGCCAACGAGAACCCGCCCGTCCTGCGCACCCACGACCGCTTCGGCCACCGCGTCGACGAGGTCGAGTTCCACCCGGCCTGGCACGAGCTGATGCGCACCGCCGTCTCCCACGGCCTGCACGCCGCGCCCTGGCGGGACGAGCGGCCCGGCGCCCACTCCGCCCGGGCCGCCAAGTTCTTCGTCTGGGGGCAGGTCGAGGCCGGCCACACCTGCCCGATCTCGATGACCTACGCCGCCGTCCCGGCCCTGCGCGCGAACCCCTCCCTGGCAGGCGAGTTGGAGCCGCTGCTGGCCGCCACCACGTACGACTTCGGGCTGCGCGAGCCGCGCACCAAGCGCGGGCTGATCGCCGGCATGTCGATGACCGAGAAGCAGGGCGGCTCGGACGTCCGCACCAACACCACCACCGCGACCCCGCACCCGGACGGCACCTACCGGCTGACCGGCCACAAGTGGTTCACCTCGGCGCCGATGTCCGACCTCTTCCTGACGCTCGCCCAGGCGCCGGGCGGGCTCAGCTGCTTCATGCTGCCGCGCGTCCTCCCGGACGGCACCCGCAACCGCCTCCAGCTGATGCGGCTCAAGGACAAGCTCGGCAACAAGTCCAACGCCTCCGCCGAGCTGGAGTACGACGGCGCGGTCGGCTGGCCGGTCGGCGAGGAGGGGCGCGGGGTGGCGACCATCATCGAGATGGTCAACATGACCCGCCTGGACTGCACCGTCGGCGCCGCCTCCGGCATGCGCTACGGCGCGACCCGGGCCGTCCACCACGCCCTGCACCGGCGGGCGTTCGGCCGGCCGCTGGTGGACCAGCCGCTGATGCGCAACGTGCTCGCCGACCTGGTCGTGGAGTCCGAGGCGGCCACCGCCGTCGCGATGCGGCTCGCCCAGAGCACCGACCTGGCCCTGGCCGGGGACGAACCCGAGGCGCTGGTACGGCGGTTGGGACTGGCGGTGGCCAAGTACTGGGTCTGCAAGCGCGGCCCGGCGCACGCCGCCGAGGCGCTGGAGTGCCTGGGCGGCAACGGCTACGTCGAGGAGTCCGGGATGCCCCGGCTCTACCGGGAGGCGCCGCTGGTGTCGATCTGGGAGGGCTCCGGCAACGTCGCCGCCCTGGACGCGCTGCGCGCCATGGCCAAGCGCCCGGAGACGGTCGAGGCCTTCCTCGGCGAGCTCGACGCCGCCGCCGGGGCGGACCGCCGGCTGGACGCGGCCGTCGCCGACCTGCGCAAGCAGCTCACCGACCAGGCCGACCTGGAGTACCGGACGCGCCGACTGGTCGAGTCGATGGCGCTGGCCTTCCAGGGCGCGCTGCTGGTCCGCCACGGCAGCCCGGCGGTGGCGGACGCGTTCTGCGCCACCCGCCTCGCCGGGGACCGCGGCTCCGCCTTCGGCACCCTGCCGTCCGGCGTCGACACCGCCGGGATCATCGACCGGGCCCGCCCGGTGCCGGCGTGAGCGAATCCCAGGAGGTCCGCGCGTTCTGGCAGGCCCTGGGCCTGCCCGGCCTCATCGACGTGCACACCCACTTCATGCCGAAGAAGGTCCTCGACAAGGTGTGGGCGTACTTCGACGCGGCCGGCCCGCTGGTGAACCGGCCCTGGCCGATCACCTACCGCGAGGCCGAGGAGCAACGCGTCCAGCGGCTGCGGGACTTCGGCGTCCGGGCGTTCACCTCGATGCTCTACCCGCACAGGCCCGGCATGGCCGGCTGGCTGAACGCGTGGTCGGCCGACTTCGCCGCCCGCACCCCGGAGTGCCTGCACACCGCGACGTTCTTCCCCGAGCCCGAGGCGCCCGGCTACGTGGCCCGCGCGATCGAGGACGGCGCCCGGGTGTTCAAGGCGCACGTGCAGGTCGGCGGCTACGACCCGGCGGACCGGCAGCTGGACGAGGTGTGGGGGCTGCTCGCCGAGACCGGCACGCCGGTGGTCACCCACTGCGGGTCCGGACCGGTGCCGGGCAACTTCACCGGTCCCGGTCCGATCGGCGAGGTGCTGAAGCGCCACCCCGGACTGGTCCTGGTGGTCGCCCACCTCGGCATGCCCGAGTACCGCGACTTCCTCGACCTGGCCGAGCGCCACCCGGCCGTCCGGCTGGACACCACGATCGCTTTCACGGACTTCGCCGAGGCTGACGTCCCGTTCCCGCGCGCCGAACTGCCGCGCCTGCGCGGCCTCCAGGACCGCGTCCTGCTCGGCAGCGACTTCCCCAACATCCCGTACCGGTACGTGCACCAGCTGGAGGCGCTGGCCGGGGTGGGCCTGGGGGAGGAGTGGCTGCGGGCCGTCTGCCACGACAACGCCGCCGCGCTCTTCGGGCTCGCCCCGGCGGGCTGAGGCGGCCGGTCGCGGGGGGGGGGGGGCGGCGCCGCCCCCCCCCCCCCCCCGGCCCCCACCAGCGGGGGTAACCACGCCCGCCCGCCCGGGGGGGCGTTGGGGCGGGGGCCCGCCACCCCCCCCCCCGCCCCCGCGCTCTTCGGCCTCGCCCCGGCGGGGGGGGGGGGGCGGCGGGGGGGGGGGGGGGGCGGTCCTGCGCGCCCCCGGCCCCGGGCCCTTACCTGCGGGGTAATCGACGCCCGGCGGCCGGGCGGGCAGGGTGGGGGGACCCGGCCGGCGTCACCGCCGCCGGGCCCCATCCCCGTCAGGAGGCTGATCCGCCATGTCCGCGAACGCCCTCACGCCCGCCCGCCCCGGCTCCGCCTCCCCCCTGTGGACGGTGCGCGGTGTGCTCGCCCTGGACGCCCTGGTCACCGGCGGCAACGGCCTCGTCTACCTGGCCTTCGCCGGCCCGGTCGGCGAGCTGCTCGGGGTCGGCCGCAGCGTCCTGCTCGCCCTCGGGCTCTTCCTCACCGGCTACGCCCTCGGGGTCGGCGCCCTGGCCGCCCGCCGGCGGCCGCCGCGGCTCGCGGTGCAGGCGGTGATCGACCTCAACGCCGTCTGGGTGGTGCTCAGCCTGGTGGCGATGGCGGCCTGGTTGGAGCCGACCACGGCCGGCGCCGTCTGGATCCCGGTGCAGGCGGCGGTGGTGGCCCTGTTCGCCGTCCTCCAGTTCACCGCGCTGCGCCGCCGCGACGGGGGCGGCACCGGGGGGCGTCGCACCTGAACCGGGGTCAGCGCTCCGAGCCGACCGCGTCCTGGAGGAACCGCACCGTCTCCGCGTCGGCCGGCAGGAGGGTCTCCATGGCCAGCTCGGAGACCGTCACGTCCAGCGGCGTGTTGAAGGTCGTGATGGTGGACAGGAACGACAGCACCCGCCCCTCGTGCCGGATCCGCATCGGCAGCGCGAACGGGGACAGCCCGGCGCCGTCCACCTGCTCCCCGCCCGGGCCCGGGTCGTCCGCCGCCGTCGGGTAGCCGGCGACCTCCTCGTACAGCCGCTGCAGCGCCTCGCCGCGCAGCAGCTCGATCCGGTGCTCCACCCGCTCCAGCAGGTGCCGCCGCCACTGCGGCAGGTTCACGATGCGCGGCGCCAGCCCCTCGGGGTGCAGGGCGATCCGCATCGCGTTGAGCGGCGGCTCCAGCAGGTGCGGGGCGACGCCGTCGAGGAGCAGCCCGAGCGAGCGGTTGGCCGCCAGCACCCGGAAGGTCCCGTCGACGACCAGCGCCGGGTACGGGTCGTGGGCGGCGAGCAGCCGCTCCAGGCCGCCGCGCAGCGCGTCCATCGACGGGTCGTCCAGTGGCGTCTCGGGGAAGTGCGGGGCGTAGCCGGCCGCGAGCAGCAGGGTGTTGCGCTCGCGGACCGGGACGTCCAGGTGTTCGGCGAGCCGCAGCACCAGCTCCCGGCTCGGGCGGGACCGGCCGTTCTCGACGAAGCTGAGGTGCCGGGTCGAGGAGTCCGCCCGCAGGGCCAGTTGCAGCTGGCTGAGCTGGCGCCGTTCGCGCCAGCCGCGCAGCAGCGGTCCGACTCCGGTACCCGTCGGGCTGCCCATGCCCGCCATGATCGTCATGGCCAGGACGGTACTGGACCGGGCCCGCCCCGGGGGAGAGGGCCTTCCGGCCCGGTCGGCGTGGATTCGGGTGGCACGGCTGGGCGGTGGAGCTTTTCGTTCGGTACGGCTTCGGGGGTCCGGCTCAGACGCCGGTGCTCGACCCCGGCCGGATGACCATCAGCACCACGACCACCGCCCACAGCAGGTTGAACACCCCGGCCGTCATCGGCAGCAGCCGCAGGCCCTGGACGGCCTTGGCGTGCTGCTCCGGTGCGGTGTCGGCGCCGAGCGCGTCCACCGCGGCCTGCTGCCCGGGCAGGACGAAGAGCAGCAGCGAGAGCGCGGCGATCGCGGTGAGCACCATCGAGACGATGATCCAGGACTGCCCGAGCACGTCCATCACCTGGGCCAGGCCGATGCCCATCACCGGCACCGCGACCCCCAGCAGGGCGTAGACCTGGGTGATCCGGTGCAGGATCCGCAGCACGCCCGCGTCCGAGGCCTGGTCCGGCCCGCCGGCCAGCGCGGCCTTGGCCCGGCGCGGGAACATGCTGACGGCCACCGCGACCGGGCCTATGAACAGGACCGACGCGAGGACGTGCAGGCTCAGCAGGAACTTGGCCATGGCGGGGACACCCTTAAATCCGGCGGTGGGCAGCTGGTGCGACGGGCGTCCGGTGGCGGCGCGCCCGCGATCAGGCACGCTAACACCGCTTATCCGGGGGCCCGCCGCGCGGGTGGGCGTGCTCGTTCCGCAGGACTGCAGTGCTCCGCCCTGTTCAGCCCGCCGTCGTCAGCTGGACGATCCTCGGCGCGGCGGTGCTGACCGCCGCGACGGCGGCGCCGTGCTCCGGGTCGGCCCAGTCGAGCAGGTGCAGGTCCTGGTGGCGGCTGCGCAGCGGGGCGCCGGGCGGGACGTCCAGGGGCAGGTCGGACAGGTCGACGGAGGCCAGGGTGTCCAGGGTGGCCCGCCCGATCTTGATCAGCGACTCCTTGCGCACCCACAGCCGCAGGAACGCCTGGTCCGGTTCCGGTGCCGCCTCGACCAGGCGCAGTTCGGCGGGGGAGAGCACCCGGCGGGCGACCGCGCCCAGCGATCCGCCGCGCGCGGCCAGCTCGACGTCCACCCCGACCGGCTGGTGGCCGGCTCCGGCCGCGACCACGCCCCGGGTGTGCGACAGGCTCACGTGCACCTCGGGGTGGTCCGGCAGGTACGGCTTGCCGTGGTCGGCCAGGCCGCAGTCCGGGCACTGCTGGGCGAGCGTGAGCGAGGCCGCCGGGACGTCGAGCAGCCGGGCGGCGCAGAGCCGGACCAGCACGTGGCCGGCGGTGAAGTCGATCCGCCCGGACTCGTGCCGGAAGCGCGCGGCGCGCTCGCGTTCGAGGGGGGTGAGCAGGTGCTCGCCCGCTTCGGGGTGCCGCAGTACGGCGTCGGCGGACGCGACGGCGACGAGCGGCGTGCTCTGGTCCTGGGCCTCGGAGGTCATTGCTCCAACCTAACGGGCGCGGACGTCGGGCGGGGGCGGCGCGGAGGTCGCCCGGGCAGGGCCGGTGGGAGGGGACCGCTGCGCCGCGCGGTGGATTTTCGGATCGGATCTGAAGATCTGTAGGGTAGGAATCGCCCGATTTGAGGTTGGATGTCCCGGATCTGCGGGATCGCCAGCAGATAGTACGAACGGGGCAGGTTATGCGCGCCTGCTCTTTTTCCTATGCGCGGAGGAATGTGTCGATGGGTCAGGGCACCGGTACGCCGGATCACAGAACGACCGCCGTGAGAAGAGAACCCGCCACCCGCAGGCGTCGGACCGTCCGGGTCGCCGTGGCGACCGTCGTCGCGGCGCTGCCGCTGGCGGCCGTGCTGACGGTCGGTTCGGCTGCTCCGCTCGCCCCGCCGCTGGGCGCCTGCACGGGCCCCGACTGCCCTGCCACCTGGCCGCCGCCGAACAACGGCGACTTCCCCGGCCGGGACGCCAGCATCAACGTCTTCACCGGCGGCAACTACACCGTGACCGGTCGCGCCGCCGAGGCCGAGGGCAAGATCGTCACGCTGGGGAACCTGACCGTCGAGAAGAACGGCGGCGGCATCTACAACATGGGCGTCGTCGGCGTCGGCTCGCGCGTCGTGCCGCCCAACGGCAGCGACTTCGTCACCACCGGCGGCAACGTCGACGTCGTGACCGGCAACTCGATCCTGATCGGCGGGAGCGACTCCCACGGCCCGGCCTTCGGCAACCTGCGCCACGCGGGCAGCGTCACCGGCACCGTCAGCATCGACCCCACCGGCCAGGCGATCCAGGACCCGAACGCCGCCGCCCCGTACCAGACGGTGCTCACCCAGATCGAGGAGATCTCCGACTGCGTCGGGAAGGCCACCGCGACCGGCACCGTCGACATCTCCTCCAGCCAGGCGACCTTCACCGGCGACGGGACCAGCCTGAAGCAGGTCTTCAACGTCACCCAGAACCTCGCCTCGCCGAGCGGCGGGCAGATCGGACTGGTCTTCAACAACATTCCGGCCGGGGCCACCGTCGTGGTGAACATGCTCGGGGACAGCCCGATCATCAACACCTACACGGGCACCGGCCTGGCCGGGGACCAGACCACCGACATGCGGTCGAAGCTGATGTACAACTTCCCGACCGCGACCTCGGCGCAGATCCTCGGCAGCGCCCAGTTCCAGGGCTCGGTCCTGGCCGGCAACCCGGGCGGCACCACGACCATCGCCCAGCCCGGGATGAACGGCCGGGTGTACCTCGCGGGCAAC
The DNA here is from genome assembly GCF_042731835.1 of Kitasatospora sp. NPDC059817. NCBI lineage: Bacteria > Bacillati > Actinomycetota > Actinomycetes > Kitasatosporales > Streptomycetaceae > Kitasatospora > Kitasatospora sp. NPDC059817. Next base: position 32,333 of record NZ_JBHWIR010000022.1, read on the forward strand.
CTGATCCACACCGGCACCGGCGGCTACGAGATCCACAGCTACCCGTTCGACGGGGACCTGCCGGACTGCCAGGTGACGCCGAGCCCGTCGCCGTCCACCTCGCCGTCCACCTCGCCGTCGTCGTCCCCGTCTTCCTCGCCGTCCTCCTCGCCGTCGTCGTCCCCGTCCTCTTCGCCGTCCTCCTCGCCGTCGTCGTCCCCGTCTTCCTCGCCCTCCTCCTCGCCGTCGTCGTCCCCGTCCTCTTCGCCCTCGGCCAGTCCGTCCAGCTCGGGTCCGGCCCCGACCAGCCACCACCCGTCCGAGCACCCGACCAGCCACCACCCCGGTGGCGGCGGTGAGTTGCCCTCCACCGGCGCGGGCAACGCCCCGGTGGTCTTCGGCCTGGCCGGCGTCGGCCTGCTCGGCCTCGGCGGTCTCGCCGTCCTGGCCGCCCGCCGTCGCGGTCGCCACAGCTAGGTCCGGCTTGGGGCTTGCCCAGCGCAAGGAACGCCCGAGCAGCAACAACGGCCCAGGCCGCCCGCGTCGACCCCGACCGGGCGGCCTGGGCCGTGTCGGCGGCCCGCCGCAGGCGCGCGTCGGGGCGGCCCCGCGCCCGGGGGGGCGCTGTTTTGCAAGGTTTACCGAGCGGGCGGGGTGACGATGGGGAACTTCGGGTCGGGGAGGGTCAGGGTGTCGAAGACGGCGTCGGCCGCCTGTTGGGCGTTCGCGCCCGCGAGGGTGATGCGCTGGTCCTGGACGGCCTGGTCGAAGTTGTGTCGGAAGCCGGGGGTCTGGGCGAGGTCGTCGAGGGTTTGGCGGCTGAGGGTGATGGTGGCGTCCGGGACGTCGACGAGGCGGTCGCCGCCGGCCACGTAGACCAGGACGCCGTTGCGCAGGGTCGTGGTGCAGGTGTCGCCGGTGTCGGTGAAGACCCAGTTCAGGGTGATCGGGAGGCGGTTCCGCTCGGCGGCCGTCGGCCCGTCCACGCTGCGGGCGAGGGCGGAGAAGAACTGGTCCAGGGTGGTGCTGCGGATCAGGTCGGCGGAGGTCTGGCTGGTGATCAGCGGCTGCGGGCCGTCGACGACCTCCCGGGCGCCGGTCAGGTAGGCGTTGCGCCAGGTCCCGTTGGCGCTGCCGTAGCCGAGCTGGGTGAAGACCTTGGCCTGGAGCTCCTTGGCCCGGGTGACCTGCGGTTCGGCGAGCGGGCTGCCCGAGTCGGCGGCGGCGCCGAAGATGACGTGGTCGAGGAGTTCGGCGGCCCAGCGGAAGCCGTCCGTGGTGTCGGTGTCGTAGGCCCGCTGGGCCGCCGTGACGACGGCCTCGGCGCCGCCCATCGCCTTGACGTACGCCGCGCCGGCCTTGACGGGCGGGAGCTGCCACAGGTGGGCCGGGTTGGCGTCGTACCAACCCATGTACCGCTGGTAGACCGCCTTGAGGTTGTGGCTCATCGAGCCGTAGTAGCCCTGGTTGTACCAGTGGTCGTCCAGGCCCGGCGGGAGGGTCTCCAGCTCCTCGGCGATCTCGATGCCGGTGCGGCCGGCGTTGATCAGCCGCAGCGACTGGTCGTTGAGGTAGCCGTACATGTCGCGCTGGGTGTTGAGGAATTCGAGGATGCGGGCGTTGCCGGGCGCGCTGCCCTCGCCCGCCTCGCTCCACATCGGCCAGTGGTGCGAGGCGAACAGGACGTCGGTCTCCTTGCCGAAGGTCTGGATCGCCTCGGTCAGGTACTTCGACCACGCGTGCGCGTCCCGCACCTGCGCGCCCCGCAGGCTGAGGATGTTGTGCATGGTGTGGGTGGCGTTCTCCGCGATGCACAGGGTGCGGGCGGCCGGAAAGTAGATGTTCATCTCCGCCGGGGCCTCGGTGCCCGGGGTGAGCTGGAACAGCATCTGCACGCCGGCCAGGTCGAACTGGTACAGCCCCGGCCGCCAGGGGATGGCGTAGGCGTCGCTCCACTGGTCCCTGGGGACCGCGGGGTGGGCGGGCCCGCCGATGTAGTCGGTCGGCGGGACGAGCGTCACCTCGCCGGTGGAGATGGTCGTGCCCAGGCCCGAACCGACCTGCCCCGTCGGGCTCTTGTCCAGCTGCGCCGCGTACATGTACTGCGCGCGCCGCGCCATCGCGGGGCCCGCGTAGACGTTCTCGCTGATCGCGTGCTCCAGGAAGCCCTCCGGCGCGACCACGGGGACGCCCGGCTCCAGCGGGTCGCCCTGCTCGGCGAACAGGCCCCGGGAACCGCCGAAGTGGTCGACGTGGCAGTGGGTGTAGACGACGCCCAGGACGGGTCGCTGCTCCCGGGTGAGCTCGGTCCTGTCCCGGAACAGCCGGAGCGCGGCCTGCGCGGTCTCGTAGCAGGCCAGCGGGTCGATGATGACCAGGCCCGCGTCGCTCTCGATGATCGTCATGTTCGACAGGTCGTAGCCGCGTACCTGGTAGATCCGGTACGCGGGACAGCTCGTGACGTGGAACAGCCCGGCGATGGCGGTGAGTTCGCCCTGCCGGTGCAGGCTGCCGTTGACCGTGGGCATCTCGGTGCGCAGGTCCGGCTGGAGGAACTCGTACGCGGTGAAGTCCCAGACCACCTCCGACGGGTTCTTGCGGGACATGATGACGGGCACGTCCGGCGGGGCGATCATGAACCGGCTGGCGTCGGCGAAGTCCCGGCCGTCCTTCTCGTCGGCGATCCTGGCCGCCTCGGCGGCCTTCCGGTTCGCTTCGGCGACGGCGGGCGTGGGCTCGACGGGCTCGGTGTACTCGGGCGTTCCGGACATGGCGAAACCACCTCCATGGGTAGGTGAGGGAACCGCCGCACTGCGGCGGGGCAGTCGCGCTATGTGTGCATACGACTACGAACAAGGGGGGTGATCGAGCCATTTCCTTGACATGAACCTGTCGACAAATTGTTCGACGGTCGCGCCGTCCCAGGGCGCACGCACCCCCTGACGTGCGCTGTCGTGCCCGCCGTTCGAACCCGGGAGGGGGCGCCGGCCGTGATACCGGCGGAGGCCGGTCGGCGGTCGGCGGTCGGCGCGAGGACGGATGTGGGAGGACAGCGATGGCCTGGTACCAGGGGCAGAGCCGGATCACGGTGACGGCGGTGGAGGGGCAGTGGCCGCAGCGGGCGGTGGTGACGGTGCGCGGTGGCCGTCCGGTGGAGATCCCCGGGACGGTCGGGGCGAGCCACCTCGTGGACGCCGAGCGCTGGGAGCTCGACCTGGAGCACCGGCGCGAGGGCGAGTGGTGCCCCAACATCCGCGCGGTGCAGGGGCGCTGGCAGGAAGTCCGGGGCGTGCTGACGCAGCTGGTGCACAGCCGCAACCGGGACGGGGGCAGTGACCGCAGCGACCGGAACCTGGTGCTGCGGATCGAGCGCGTCGAACCGGGCGACGGCGCGTCCGTGGACGTGGCCGCGCAGGGCCGCGCCACCGCGCCGCGCACCTCGGCGGGCCAGTCGGCGGCGTCCGGGGCGTCGGCCCCGCGGACTTCGGCCGCGCCGGTGCGCGGGACGTCGACCACCTCGTCGGCGCCGACCGTGCGGACCAGCGGTTCGGGGGCCGGGTCGGCCGGGCCGGGCCCGGCCGCTCCGTCGCGCGCGGTGACGTCCACCAGTGGCACGGCGACCAGGCCCTCTACCGGCAGCTCCTGGCGGGGCTGACGGGCGTTCTGAGCTGACGGATGTCCTGAGTCCGCCCGCGTTCCGGCGCGTGGCGGATCCGCGCGGGGGGCCCCCCCCCCCCGGCGCGCCCGGGGGCGGCCGGCCACCCCGGGCGCCGGCATCCGCCCCCCCCCCCACACACCCCGCCACGGCGA
>NZ_JBHWIR010000022.1:36131-60739 GCF_042731835.1 Kitasatospora sp. NPDC059817
GCGGGGGAGAGAGGGGTGTAGAGAGCGAGCGTCAGACCAGCACACTGAGAGTGCGCCCCGGGGCCCCACACCGCTCGGCCGCCCCGCGCCCCGGGGCGGCCGATGTGAACCAGAGCATGCGTGAACCAGAGCATGCGCGCACCACGGCACAAGCGCATCGGGGCACACGCGCATCAGAGCCCTCATTGATTCACTCACAACGTACCTGATCTATTCCGTCGCATCCCTGCACAAGCGCCCCAGGCGTCAGGGGAATCACTCGGCTATTCCCCGCGGAAACCCGGCCGGGTGGCCAGGGGGATCGGGGTGTCACAGTTTCGGCCAAAGAATTCACACCCGTCATCAGGCGTTCCGGGCGTGGCCGGGAGTCACACCAGCGATTTTGCGGTTCCGATTCCGGGGAGAGTTGCTTTCCGTTCAATCGTCAGGGGTTGCGAGCGGGTGACCCGCCGTGAAGACTGTTCCGCGTTCGTCGTTCCGAGCGTTCGGGCCGTCAAGGTATTGCACGGTCCCCGCGACGGTTGTGGCAGGTTCCGCACGGTGGTTGCGGGGAGGGATTGCAGGGGGGACAGGCATGTCGGGCGCAACGATCGCGCAGGTCAGGGCCGTCGGAGCGGCCGACTGGGGCGTTCAGGATTCCTGTCCGGCCCCGCCTGCGGGGTGAGGGCATTCGGCGGTCGGCCGTTCGCCGCGCACCGTTCCCGCCCGCCGTTCCCCTGTTCGCCGTTCCGGGGCGGCGTGGAATTCGGGTCGCATTCGCACCGTCCGGTCGGGGAGCGCCGAAGCGGCCGGGAACGGTTCCCCTCGGGCGGGTGCGGCGCCTTGCCGGGAGCGGTCGGGGATTCCCGTTCACACCCAGCCGGCCGTCATCGGCAGGACTTCCGTCGATTCCCGTTGTTCCCGCGAGTCTTGAGTCGAGGAGCGCAGGTGGCAGGAAATTTCACGGCGTGCTCCACAGTAATCAGGAATTCATCCGCGGACGCTTGCCGCGCCCGCATCTGAGAACCAGTCAACGGGAGCGTCCGCCCATGCCGTACCCCAGTTCCGCGCCCGTCCGCGAGCGCGCGCCGTTCCTCTTACGCCGCGAACTGCAGCACCGGCTCGACACGCTCGCGCGCACCCACCGGGTGCCCGGCGCCCAGGTGGTGCTGGACACCGGCTCGGAGGTCGTGGCCCTGCACACCGGTGTGGCCGACGCCGCCACCGGTGCGCCCTTCACCGGGGACACCGTGGTGCCGGTGGGGTCGCTCACCAAGCCCTACACGGCCGCCCTGGTGATGCTCCTGGCCGACGACGGCGACCTCGACCTCGACGACCGGGTCGCCGATCACCTGCCTGAGCTCCGCCGGATGCCAGCAGTAACGATTCGCCAACTCCTCAGCCACACCGGCGGACTGCCCACCGGGCCGGACTCCGACGCCGCCGCCCGGACCACCGCGGCGCACTACCTGTCGTCCGTGTGCACGGCCGGGGACGCGCTCTTCCCGCCCGGGACGGACTTCTCCTACTCCAACGCCGGCTACATCGCCGCCGGGCGCCTGGTGGAGACGGTGACCGGGATGCCCTGGCACGAGGCCGTGGCCGCCCTGCTGCTCGAACCGCTCGGCACCGTGCCCGTGTTCGTCGACGCGAGCGCACCCGCACGCCCGGTCGCCGCCGGGCACGCGCTCAACGCCGCGACCGGCCGGGCCCGGCCGGTCCGGCAGAACCTGGCCCCGCTGGAGGCCCCGGCCGGCGCCCTGCTGGCGAGCGCCGCGGACCTCGCCGCGCTCGGCGGCGCCCTGGTCGGCCGGGCCAAGGCCCTGCCCCCCGCCGTCGCCGAGGAGATGCGCCGCCCGCAGCCCGGCGCCCGGCCGGGTGCGCTCGCGGACGGCTGGGGCCCGGGGCTCGCCCTCTACCAGCAGGACGGCCGGTTGTGGTGCGGCCACGACGGCAACGCCATGGGGACTTCCTGCCACCTGCGGGCCGACCCGGACAGCGGCGTGGTGGTCGCCTTCGCGGGCAACTCCGGCACCGCCACCGCGCTCTGGCGCGAGCTCGCGGCCGATCTGGCCGAGCTGGCGGGTGTCCGGGTGCCCGCCGCGATCGCGCCCGTGGGCGCGGGCGAGCCCGCCCCCCTGCCCGAGTGCGCGGGCACCTACCGCAACGGTTCGATCCGGTACCGCGTCGAGCCCGCGGGCGACGGATCGTCCACGCTCTCCGTGGACGGCGACCTGCCGTTGCCCCTGCGCTGTTTCGCCGACCTCTCCTACGACCTGCTCGCCCCCGACACCGGCCGCCCCGAGCCGGGCGGGCGCTTCCACCGCGATCCCGCCACGGGCGTGATCGACCGGGTGCAGGTGTCCGGGCGCACGGCGCGTCGCGCCGACCCCGCCTGAGGCGCCCGGCCTCGTCCTGGCCGCCTGCGACCCTCCCGCCGGCGCCGCTCCACCGGGCTCACCCCCGGCTCGTTCCGTTCCCCCGGCCCGGTTCCCCCGGGCCCGAGGGCCGGCCCCCGCCTGCCCCGGCGCCCGCATCGCCTCCTCCCCGTCCGGAAGGACCTTCCGCCATGACCGACCGGCCTGCCCAGCCCGTGCGTTCGTCCGCTCCGCCGCAGGCCGGCGACACCCCTGGCGCCCCGGGGACCGGTGCCGCCCGGGGGACCGATGCCGCCCCGCCGCCGGCGCACCGGACGCTCGACGCGCTGTTCGCCGCCCAGGTGGCCCGCGCGCCGCACGCGCCCGCGGTGACGGACGGCCGGCGCAGCTGGACGTACCGGGAACTGGCCGACCGGGTCGAGCGCCTGGCCCGCGACCTCGCACGGCGCGGTGCCGGGACTGACCGGACGGTGGCGCTGGTCCTGCCGCGCTCGATGGAACTGGTCGCGGCGGAGCTGGCCGTCGCCCGGACGGGCGCCGCCTTCCTGCCCGTGGATCCGGCCTACCCCGCCGGGAGACGGGCGCTGATGCTCGCCGACGCCGCACCCGCCGTCGTCCTGGACGATCCGGCCCGGGTCCGCGCGCTGCTGGAGACGGACCCGGCCGGCGCCGCAGACACGCCCGACACCGGCCTGGCGGGCCCGACCGGTACCGCGCTGCCGGGCCCGAGCGGGACCGACCACGCGGCGTACGTGATCTACACCTCGGGCTCCACCGGGACGCCCAAGGGCGTGGTCGTCACCCACCGGGGCATCGGCGGATTCGCGGAGGCGGCCCGCGCGCACTACGCGGTGCGCCCCGGCGACCGGGTGCTGCAGTTCTCCTCGCCCAGCTTCGACGCCTCCGTCCTCGAACTGTTCATCTCCGTCCTGGCCGGCGCCACGCTGGTGATCCCCCCGCACGGCCCCTGGCTGGGCGAGGAACTCGCCGCCGTGCTCGACGAGCACCGCATCACCCACGCCCTCATCCCGCCGGCCGCCCTCGCCACCGTGCCCGGCGGCACGGGCCGCCACCTGCGCACCCTGATCGTCGGAGCAGAGGCCTGCCCCGCGGACCTGGTCGACCGCTGGGCGCCCGGCCGGCGCATGATCAACTCCTACGGCCCGACCGAGGCGACCATCGTCGCCACCTGGACCGGCCCGCTGACCGTCGGCAGCGGCGCACCCCCCATCGGCGGCGCGCTGCCGCACACCCGGGCGTACGTGCTCGACGCGGCCATGCGGCCCCAACCACCTGGTGTAGAGGGCGAGTTGTACGTCGGGGGGGAGGGCGTGGCGCGCGGCTACCTGGGCCGCCCCGGCCTGACCGCCGGGCGCTTCGTCGCCGACCCCTTCGGCCCGTCCGGCGCCCGGCTCTACCGCACCGGCGACCGGGCCCGGTGGACGGCCGACGGGGAGCTGGAGTTCCTCGGCAGGCTCGACCGGCAGGTGAAGATCCGCGGCTTCCGGATCGAACCGGGGGAGATCGAGGCCGCCCTGCGGGCGCACCCCGCCGTCGACCAGGCCGTCGTCGTGGTCCGGGAGGACGAACCGGGCCGCGAACGCCTGGTCGGCTACGCCACGCCCGCCGACCACGAGCACGCCCCGGATCCGGCGGAGCTGCGCGCGGCACTGGCCGCCACCCTGCCGGCCCACCTGGTGCCGTCCGCCGTCGTCGTCCTGGCCGCGCTGCCGCTCACCCCGCAGCACAAGATCGACCAGCAGGCGCTGCCCGCGCCCGCCCGCCCCGGGGCGGCCGGATCCGTCGCCCCGAGCACCGAGCGCGAACGCGCCCTGGCCGCCATCTGGGCCGAGGTCCTCGGCGTCGACGCGGTGGGCGCGACGGACGACTTCTTCGACCTGGGCGGCGACTCGATCCTCGCCGCCCGGACCTTGGCCCGGGTCGCCGAGCGGCTGGGCGTCCGGCTCACGCTCCGGGACGTCTTCACCGCGCGGACGGTCGCCGCCCTGGCCCCGCTGGTGGACGAGCGGCACACCACCGCGCCGCCGGACCCGATCCCGCCCGCCCCGCGCGAGGAGCCGCTGCCGCTGTCCAGCGCCCAGCGCCGCCTGTGGTTCCTCGACGACCTCACCGTCGGGGGGACGGAGTACAACACCGGCGTCGCCCTGCGGCTGCACGGAACGACGGACCCGGAGGCCCTGCGCCGGGCCCTGGGCCGACTCGCCGCCCGTCACGACTCGCTGCGCACCACCTTCGCCACCGTCGACGGGCAGCTCGTGCAACGCGTCGCGGCGGCGGGCACCCTGCCGCTGCGCACCGCGGACGTCGGCGACCGGCCGGCCGGGGAGCGCGCCGAGGCGGCCGAACGGCTGCTGACCGAGGAGCTGAACCGGCCCTACGACCTGACGGACGGCCCGCTCGCCCGGGCGCTGCTCGTCCGGCTCGCCGCCGACGAGCACCTGCTGCTGCTGGCGCAGCACCACATCATCACGGACGGCTGGTCGGTGGGCGTCCTCACCCGCGAACTGGCCGCGCTCTACCGGGCGGAGGTCTCCGGCGAACCGGACGCGCTCGCCGCCCCCGCCCTCCAGTACCCCGACTTCGCGCGCTGGGAGCAGCGCCGGCGGACCGAGGGCGCCGGGGCGGAGGACGCGCCGGACCTCGCCTACTGGAAGCGGAACCTGGCGGAGCTGCAACCCCTGCAACTGCCCACCGACCGGCCCCGGCCCGCCCAGCGCACGACGAACGGCGCGGCGCACCGCCACCGCCTCCCGGCCGAACTGGTGGCCCGGCTGCGGCACCTCGCCGCGGGCCGCGGCACGACGCTGTTCACCCTGTTCGCGGGGGCGTCCGCGCTGCTGTTCTCGCGCTACTCCGGCCAGCGGGACGTGGCGTTCGGCACCGTCACCACCGGGCGCGACCGGCGGGAGCTGGAGGAGGTGACCGGCTTCTTCGTCAACACCGTGGTGCTGCGCGGCGACGTGGACGAGCGGGCCACCGTCGACCGGTTCGTGGAGAGCGTGCGCACCACCCTGCTGGACGCCTTCGCCCACGCGGCGGTGCCCTTCGACCGGGTGGTCGAGGAACTGGCCCCGCCCCGGGACCCGAGCCGCACCCCGCTGGTCCAGGTCATGGTCGTCCAGCAGAGCCCCACCACCCCGCCGCCCGCCGGAGGCCTGCGCTTCGAGGACCACCCGCTGCCCCGCCCGGCCGCCCGGTTCGACCTGGTGCTGGAGTTCACCCCGGAGGACACCGACGGCTGCGCGCTGACGGTGGAGTACAACACGGACCTGTTCGACGCCCGGACCGTGGCCCGGATGGCGCGCCACCTGCACCGCCTGCTGGCGGGCATGGCGGACGGCCCGCAGCGCATCCTCGCCGAACTGCCCATGCTCTCCGAGGAGGAGCAGCGCACGCTGCTCGACTCCTGGAACCCGCCCGCGCACGGCGCCCGCGACCTCCCGGACACCGTGCTGCCCGTGCTGCCCGTGCTGTTCGAGGCGCAGACGGCCCGCACGCCCGGGCGGACCGCCGTCGGCTGCGGCCCGGTGCGGCGGGACTACGCGGAGGTCAACCGGCGGGCCAACCGCCTCGCCCGGCTGCTGGTCGCCCGGGGCGCGGGCCCCGAGCGGCTGGTCGCGCTGTGCCTGCCGCGCTCCGCCGGCCTGCCGTCGGTGCTGTGGGCGGTGCTCAAGTCGGGTGCGGCGTACCTGCCGGTGGACCCGGGCTACCCGGCCGAGCGGATCCGCTTCATGCTGGCGGACGCCGGGCCCACGCTGGTCCTCGCCACCCGGGAGACGGCGGCCGCGCTGCCCGAGGGGTGGCCCGTCCTGCTGCTGGAGGACGGCGCCGGCCTCGCCCCCGACCCGGCGGGCGCTGATTCGGCGGACGCCGATCTCACGGACGCCGACCGCCTCCGGCCGCTGCTGCCGGAGCACCCCGCCTACGTCATCTACACCTCGGGGTCGACCGGCCGCCCCAAGGGCGTCGTGATCACCCACCGCAGCGTCGTCGCCCTCGCCCGCTGGGCGGCCGAGCGGTTCGGGCCCGGCGGGCTGGACCACGTGCTCGCCGCCACCTCGCTCAACTTCGACGTGTCGGTCTTCGAGCTGCTCTGCCCGCTGCTGGCGGGCGGCAGCGTCGAGGTGGTCGCCGACCTCGCCGCCCTCGCCGAGGAGCCGGCCCCGCGCCGCGTCGGCCTGGTCAGCGGCGTGCCCTCGGTGATCTCCCGACTGCTCGCCGGGGGCGCCGCCCCGGTCGACGCGGGCACCGTCGTGCTGGCCGGCGAGGCCCTCTCCGCCCAGGCGGTGGGCGACCTGCGGCGCGTCCTGCCCGGCAGCGCGATCGCCAACATCTACGGCCCCACCGAGGCCACCGTCTACGCCACCGCCTGGTTCGCCGGTGACCGGCTGCCGGAGCAGGCGCCGCCGATCGGCAGGCCGCTCGCGCTGACCCGGACGTACGTCCTGGACCCCGGGCTGCGCCCGCAACCGCCGGGCGTGGTCGGCGAGTTGTACCTCGGGGGCGGCGGCCTGGCGCGCGGCTATCTGGGCCGCCCCGGGCTGACCGCCGCCCGGTTCGTCGCCGACCCGTACGGCGCGCCGGGGGAGCGGATGTACCGCACCGGAGACCGGGTGCGGTGGAACGCCGACGGCGAGCTGGAGTACCTCGGCCGGATCGACCAGCAGGTCAAGGTGCGCGGCTTCCGGATCGAACTGGGCGAGGTGGAGGAGGCGCTGCGGCGCTGCGAGGGCGTGGCGGAGGCGGCCGCCACCGTCGCCGACGGCGAGGGAAACCGGCGCCTGGTCGGCTACGTGGTCCCCGTCCCGGGCGGCCGGGTGGAGCCCGAGGCCGTACGCCGGGCGCTCGGCCTGGCCCTGCCCGACTACCTGGTGCCCTCGGTCGTCGTACCGCTGCCCGCGCTGCCGCTCAACCCCAACGGCAAGCTCGACCGGAGCCGGTTGCCCGACCCGGGGCCGGCCGTGCCCGCCGTACGCCACGTCGCGCCCCGAACCCCCGCCGAACAGGCGCTCGCCATCATCTGGGCGGAGGTGCTGCGGCTGGAGCGGGTCGGCGCGGACGACAACTTCTTCGACCTCGGCGGCGACTCCATCCTCGGCATCCAGGTGGTGGCCCGCTCCCGGCAGGTGGGGCTGGCGGTGACCTCCGGGGACCTCTACCGGCACCAGACGGTCGCCGCGCTGGCCCGGTGCGCGGACGACGCCGAACGGCCGGCGGTGACCGCCCGGGTGGCCGCCACAGGGGCGGGCGTCCTGACCCCGATCCAGCGCTGGTGGCTCGACCGGGCCGCCGGGCGCGCCGGGCACTTCAACCAGGCGCTCTCCCTCCTGCTGGGCGCCGACGTGGACCGGGCAGCGCTGGAGGACGCCCTGAACGACGTGGTCGCCCACCACGACGCGCTGCGCTCGGCCTTCACGGCCGAGGCCGGAGAGCCCGACGCCAGCGAGCCCGATGTCGGCGAGCCCGAGGTCGGCGAGCCCCGCACCGCAGAGCCCCGCACCGCAGAGCCCCGCGACGGCGAGCCCGGTACCGGCCCCGGCGTGCGCTGGCGGATCGACGACCGGGCGCCCCGGATCCGCCTGGGCCGGCACACCGGCCCGGACGGCGACACCCCGCACTTCGGCCCCTTCGACCTGGGCGGCGGCGACGGCCCGCTGCTGCGCGCCGTGCTGCACGAGCGCGGTGCGGGGCTGCCGCCGGTCCTGCACCTGGCCGTCCACCACCTGGTCGTCGACGGGGTCTCCTGGCGGGTGCTGGCGGAGGACCTCGACGCGGCCTACCGCGCCCGCCGCGACGGCCGGGACGGGGCGGCGGCCCTGCCGGCGAAGTCCTCGCCGCTGCGGCAGTGGGGGCAGCGGCTCGGCGCGTACGCGGCGGCCGGCGGCTTCGAGGACGAGACGGAGTACTGGGCGCGGGCCGTCCCCGCGCAGGACGGTGACGCCCCGGTGGACCCGTTCCCGGCCGACCTCGCGGGGGTCGACACCCACGCCTCGGCCCGCTCCGTCACCGTGCGCCTCGACGCCGCCGACACCGCCGCCCTCCTGCGGACCCTGCCCGACACCTACCGCACCCAGGCCAACGACGTGCTGCTGAGCGCCCTCGGCCGGGCCCTGTGCGGGGCGAGCGGGCTGGAGCGGGTCGTGGTGGACGTCGAGGGGCACGGGCGCGAGGAGTTGTTCGCCGACCTCGACCTGAGCCGCACGGTCGGCTGGTTCACCACCCGGCACCCCGTGGCGCTGGCCGTGCCCGCCGGGGCCGACTGGGACGGCGTCCTCAAGCGGGTCAAGGAGCAGCTGCGCGCCGTCCCCCGACGGGGCCTCGGTTTCGACGCCCTGCGCCACCTGGGGCGCCCAGGCACGGCCCCCGACGCCCCGGCCGCGCGGATCAGCTTCAACTACCTCGGCCGGATGTCCTTCCCGCAGGACGCGGCCGGGCTCTACCGCGGCACCTTCCGGCCCCTGGAACTGGACGCCGACCCGCACGTCGAGCGCCCGCACGCCCTGGAGGTGGTCGGCCGACTCGACGGCGACGCGCTGGAGTTCAGCTGGTTCTACTCCGGCGCCGTGCACCGGCGCGACACCGTCGAGGCCCTGGCCCGGCACTTCGCCGCCGAGCTGGCCGACCTCGCGCGGTACGCGGCCCGCCCGGGCGCCGCCGGGCGCACCCCGTCCGACTTCCCGCTGGCCCGGCTCGACCAGGCGGCCGTGGACCTGATCACCGACGGCGACCCGGGCGCGGTGGAGGACGTCCTCCCGCTGACGCCGACCCAGTCCGGGATGCTCTTCCACGGCCTCGCCGAGGAGGACAGCGGCGCCTACTTCCAGCAGCTGGACTTCGTCCTGGACGGCGTGCCCGACCCGGGGCGGCTCGCCGCCGCCTGGCAGTGGGTCACCGACCGCACCCCGGTGCTGCGCGCCCACGTCCGCTGGCAGGAGGTGCCCGAGCCGCTGCTGGTGGTGCGGCGGCGGGCGGCCGTGCCGGTCACCCACCTGGACTGGCGCGAGCTGTCCGAGCCCGAGCGCCGGGGCCGGCTGGCCGAGCTCCTGGACCGCGACCGGGCCCGCGGGCTGGACCTGGCCCGGGCCCCGCTCCAGCGGCTGCTGCTCATCCGCCTCTCCGACACCCGGGTGCGCGTGCTGTGGTCCTTCCACCACCTCGTCCTGGACGGCTGGAGCCTCTTCCAGGTGCTGTCCGACGTGTTCGCCGTGCACGCCGCGCTGGCCCGCTCCGGGCCGGAGGCGGGAGAAGTCCCGTCCGGCACCCTGCCATCCGGCACCGAGCCCTTCGGCACCGTCCCGTACGGCACCGTCCCGTACGGCACGGTGCCGGAGCGCCGGCCCTACCGCGACTTCGTGGCCTGGCTGCGCGAGCGCGACCCGGCGGAGGCCGAGCGGCACTGGCGAGGGCGCCTGGCCGGGCTGGCCGAGCCGACGCCGCTGCCGTACGACCGCGAGCCGCGCCAGAGCCACCGCGCGGAATCCACCCGGGCCGTGCCGTTCACCCTGCCCGCCGCCGCGACCCGGGCGCTGGAAGGCCTCGCGCGCAGCTCCGGCCTGACCCTGAACACCCTGGTCCAGGGCGCCTGGGCGATCCTGCTGGGCCGTCAGGCCAACCGGGACGAGGTGGTGTTCGGCACCACCTCGTCCGGGCGGCCGCCCGAGCTGCCCGGCGTCGAGACGATGACCGGCCTGTTCATCACCACCCTGCCCACCCGGACGGCCGTGCCCGCCGACGGCACCCTGCTCGACTGGCTCCGCACGCTGCAACGGGAGCAGGGCGAGGACCGGCGCCACGGCTTCGTCCCGCTCACCCGCCTGCGGGCCGCCACCGTCCTCCCCGAGCAGACCGCCCTGTTCGACAGCATCGTCGTCTTCGAGAACTACCCGGTCGAGGACGACGCGGCCGCCGCGCACGGCCTGCGCCTGCGTGACCTGGACGGCATCGAGACCACCAACTACCCGCTCGCCCTGCTGGCCTACCCGGGGCCGGAGCTGGCCCTGCGGCTGTGCTACGACCCGCGGCTGTTCGACGAGGCCACCGTCCGGCGGATGGCCGGGCAGCTCACGGCCGTCCTGACGGGACTGCCCGGGGGCGCCGGGGGCCCGCCCGCGCGCGTGCCGCTGCTGACCGCCGGGGAGCGCCGACGGATCCTCGTCGACTGGAACGCCACCGCCGTCGGACGGACCGAGCGCGACATCGCGGACCTGTTCGCCGAGCAGGTGCGCCGCCGCCCGGACGCCGTCGCCGTGGAGGCGGGCCACGAGCGCCTCGGCTACCGCGACCTCGACGCCCGCGCCGCCGCCCTGGCCGGCCGGCTGGCCGCGCTCGGCGTCGGCGCCGAACGCCCGGTCGGCGTGCTCATGGACCGCTCCGTCGACCTGGTCGTCGCCCAGCTGGCGCTGGTCCGGACCGGCGGGGTCTACGTGCCGCTGGACGGCAGGGCGCCGCGCGAGCGGCTGCACCTGATGCTGGCCGAGGCCGGCGCGGACCTGCTGCTCACCGACGCGCACGGGGACCGGATGGCCCGCGAACTGCGGCCGGACGGGCAAGTGCTTCGCGTCGACGGGCAGACCTTCGCGGCCCGGCCGGGCCCGGCCCCGGCCCCGGCGCTCCACCCCGACAACGTCCAGTACCTGATGTTCACCTCGGGCTCCACCGGCACCCCCAAGGGCGTCGCGGTGCGCCGGCGCGACGTCGCCGCGCTCGCCCTGGACCGCGCCTTCACCGGCCACGACCGGGTGCTCGTGCACTCCCCGCACGCCTTCGACGCCGCCACCTACGAGCTGTGGGTGCCGCTGCTGCGCGGCGGCACCGCCGTGCTGGCCCCGCCGGAGGACCTGGACGCCGCCGCCGTCCGCCGCGCCGTCACCGAGCAGGGCGTGCAGTGCCTGTGGCTGACCGCCGGCCTGTTCCGGCTCCTCGCCCAGGAGGACCCGGGCTGCCTGCGCGGCGCCCGGGAGGTGTGGACCGGCGGCGAGGCGGTGCCCGGTGCGGTCGTGCGCCGGGTCCTGGAGGCCTGCCCCGACCTCACCGTGGTCGACGGCTACGGCCCGACCGAGACCACCACCTTCGCCACCCGCCGGGCCTTCCGCCCCGGTGACCGGCTGCCCGCCGTGCTGCCGATCGGACGCCCGCTGGACGACACCCGGGTGTACGTGCTGGACGGCGCCCTCCAGCCGCAACCGCCCGGCATCACGGGCGAGTTGTACATCGCCGGCGCCGGAGTCGCGCGCGGCTACGCGGGCCGGCCCGGCGAGACCGCCGCCCGCTACCTCGCCGATCCCTTCGGGCCGCCCGGCGGCCGGATGTACCGCACCGGCGACACCGCCCGGTGGAGCGAGGACGGCGAACTGCACTTCGTGGGCCGCGCGGACGACCAGATCAAGATCCGCGGCTTCCGCATCGAACCCGCCGAGATCGAGGCACGGCTCACCGCCCACCCGGCCGTCGCCGAGGCCGTCGTCTCGCTCCACGAGGACGCGGGGCGCAAGCGGCTGGCCGCCCACCTGGTGCCGGCCGGCGGCGCCGAGCCGCCCTCCGCCACGGCGCTGCGCGCCCACCTGGCGGCCGACCTGCCCGACTACATGCTGCCCGCGGCCTTCGTCACGGTCGCCGAACTGCCGCTGACCGCCAACGGCAAGGTGGACCGCCGGAGGCTGCCCGCTCCCGACTGGTCGGCGGCGGGCGACCGCGCCCACCGCGCCCCGAGCACCGACACCGAACGCGTCCTCACCGCGATCTGGGCGGAACTGCTCGGCGTGGAGCGGGTCGGGGTCGACGACGACTTCTTCCTGCTCGGCGGCGACTCGATCCTGAGC
The DNA here is from genome assembly GCF_042731835.1 of Kitasatospora sp. NPDC059817. Lineage (NCBI taxonomy): Bacteria > Bacillati > Actinomycetota > Actinomycetes > Kitasatosporales > Streptomycetaceae > Kitasatospora > Kitasatospora sp. NPDC059817. The sequence continues at coordinate 48,328 of NZ_JBHWIR010000022.1, forward strand.
ATCCAGGTCGTCTCCCGCGCCCGCGCCGCCGGTCTCGCGCTGTCCCCCCGCGACCTGTTCCGGCACCCCACCGTCGCCGCGCTGGCCGCCGTCGCCGGCACCGCAGCCACCGTCGCCGGGACCGAACCGGTCAGCGGCGAGGTGGGCCTGACGCCCATCCAGCACTGGTTCCTCGACCCGAACCCGCCGTACGCCGCGTCCTTCGACCAGTCCGTCGTGGTGGAGGCGCCCGGCGAGGTCGACCCGCAGGCCCTGCGCCGCGCCCTGACCGCCCTGTGGGCCCACCACGACGCCCTGCGCTCCCGCTTCACCACCGGGGCGGACGGCGCCTGGCAGCAGCACTGCGCCCCTGCGGACGCCGCCGCACCCGAGCTGCTGGAGGTCGTCGACCTCGGCGCCCTGGACGGGGCGGCGGCCGAGGCCGCCGAGGCGCGGGCCACCGAGGCCGCGCACGCCGCGTTCCGGCTGGACACCCTCCCGCTGCTCACCGCCCGCCTGTTCACCACCGACGGCACCCGGCCCGCCCGGCTGCTGCTGGCCGTCCACCACCTGGTCGTCGACGGCGTCTCCTGGCGGATCCTGCTGGAGGACCTGGAGACCGCCTACCGGCAGGCCGTGGAGGGCCGGCCGCTGCGCCTGCCCGCCCGCACCACCTCCGTGCGGGAGTGGACCCGCCGCCTGCGCGAGCACACCGCGGCCGGCGGCTTCGCGGGCCGGCGCGCCCACTGGGCGGCGGCCGCCCGGCACTGCGCGGCCGCGCTGCCGGTGGACGGCGACGGCGGCAACACCGCCGCCGACCTGCGCGCCGTCACCGTCCGGCTGGACCGCGAGCGCACCGGGAGCCTGCTGCGCAAGGTCCCCGGGGTCTACCGCACCCGGATCGACGACGTCCTGCTCACCGCCCTGGGCCGGGTGCTCGCCGAGTGGACCGGGCGGAGCACCGTCGCGATCGGCCTGGAGGGGCACGGCCGCGAGGACCAGCTGTTCGAGGACGTCGACCTGTCCCGCACGGTCGGCTGGTTCACCTCGCTCTTCCCCGTCGCCCTCGACGTCCCGGACGGGGACTGGGGCACCGCGCTGAAGGCCGTCAAGGAGCAGCTGCGGGCGGTGCCGGAGCGCGGCCTCGGCTACGGCGCGCTGCGCCACCTCGCCCGGGACGAAGAGCTCGCCGACGCCCCGGCCCCCGGGATCAGCTTCAACTACCTGGGCCGCTTCGACTGGTCCGCCGACGGCGCCGCCCTGGTCCGCGCCGTCCCCGGCGGCCTCGGCGGCGCGGAGGCGCCCGGCACCGAGCGCCCGCACCTGCTGGACGTCGTCGCCCGGGTCGAGGACGACCGGCTGGAGATCGGCTGGTACTACAGCGCCGGCCGGCACCACGAACGGACCGTCACCGCGCTCGCGGACGCCATGCTGCGCGCCCTGGAGGACCTCGTCGCGCACTGCGCCGAGCCCGGCGCCGGCGGCCGCACCCCCGCCGACTTCCCGCTGGCCCGGCTGGACCAGGCGGCGGTGGACCGGATCGCCGGGGACGGCCGCTCCGTCGCGGACGTGTACCCGCTGACGGCGATGCAGGCGGGCATGCTCTTCCACAGCCTGCTGGACCCGGACGCCCACACCTACGTCAACCAGGTCCAACTGGTCCTCTCCGGCGTCACCGACCCGCACGCCCTGGCCGCCGCCTGGCAGCAGACCGTGGACGCCAACGCGGTGCTGCGCACCCGGCTCGCCTGGCAGGACACCGCCGAGCCGCTCCAGGTCGTCCAGCACCGGGCCGCCGTCCCGGTGACCCACCACGACTGGACCGGCCGCCCGGCCGACCGGATCGAGCGGGACACCGCCCGGCTGCTCGCCGAGGACCGGGCGGCCGGCCTCGACCTGGCCGCCGCACCGCTGATGCGGCTGGCCCTGGTCCGGCTGTCGCCGACCCGGGTGCGGGTGGTGTGGACCTTCCACCACGTCCTGCTCGACGGGTGGAGCGCGGCCCAGGTCTTCGACGAGGTGTGCGAGCGCTACGCCGCCCTGGCCGCCGGGCGCCGGCCGAACCCGGTCGCGCGCGCCCCCTTCGCCGACTACCTGCGCTGGCTGTCCGGGCAGGACCCGGCGCGGGTCGAGCGGTACTGGCGCGACACCCTGGCCGGGTTCCCCGCCCCCACCGAACTGCCCCGCGACCGGCGCCCGGCCGAGGCGCACCGCGCGTCGTCCTCGGCATCGGTGCGGGTGACCCTCGACAACGACCTGTCGGAGCGGCTGCGGACCACCGCCCGGCAGGCCGGGCTGACCGTCAACACCGTGCTCCAGGGCGCCTGGGCGCTGCTGCTCTCCCGCTACGGCGGCGGGGACGACGTGGTCTTCGGCACGATCGTCTCCGGCCGGCCCGCCGAACTCCCGGGCGTCACCTCGATGGTGGGGCTGTTCATCAACGCCCTGCCCACCCGGGTGCGGATCGACGCCGGCCGCTCGCTGCTGGAGTGGCTGCGGGAGCTCCAGGACGCCCAGTCGGAGGCCCGCCGCTACGACGCCGTCTCCCTGGCGCAGCTCCAGAACTGGAGCGAACTGCCGGGCGGAACGGCCCTGTTCGACAGCATCGTGGTCTTCGAGAACTACCCGTTCGACGCGCAGGCGCTGACCCGGCACGGCCTGGGCGTCGAGACCGAGCACGTCCTGGAGCCGACCAACTACCCGCTCGGCGTGGTGGTCGCCCCCGGCGACGCCATCGCGGTCAGCCTCGACCACGACCCGGCCGTCTTCGACACCGCCACCGTCGAGGCGCTCGGGGCGGGCCTGCACACCTTGCTGACGGCGATGGCGGCCGGCCTCGACCGGCCGGCGGCGCAGCTGCCGCTGCTCGACCCGCTGCGAGGACGCGAACTCGTCGACCGCTTCGGCGGGGCGGTGGTCGAGGCACCGCAGGACACCGTGCCCGAGGCCTTCGCCCGGCAGGCCGCCCGCACGCCCGACGCCCCGGCCGTCCGCTGCGGCGACGTGCTGCTGACCTACCGGGAGCTCGACGAACGGGCCAACCGGCTGGCCCGGCTGCTGATCGCGGCCGGGGCCGGGCCCGAGCGGTTCGTCGCGCTCGCGCTGCCCCGCACCGCCGACCTGGCCGTGGCGCTGCTGGCGGTGCTCAAGAGCGGCGCCGCCTACCTGCCGGTCGACCCCGGGTACCCGGCCGACCGGATCGCGTTCCTCTTCGCGGACGTCCGCCCCGACGCCGTGGTCACCGACACGGAGACCGGAGGGCGGCTGCCGGCGGGCCCGTTCACCCGGATCGTGCTCGACGACCCCGGGTGCGCCGGACGGCTCGCCGCCGCCCGCCCCGACACCGTGCGCGACCATGAACGGCTCGGCGCCCTGCTGCCGCAGCACCCCGCGTACGTCATCCACACCTCCGGCTCGACCGGCCGCCCCAAGGGCGTCGTGGTCGCCCACGCCTCGGTGCTGGCCCTGACCGACTGGGCCGCCGCCGAGTTCGCCGACCACGGCCTGGCCCACGTGGTGGCCGCCACCTCGCTCAACTTCGACGTGTCGGTGTTCGAGATCTTCTCGCCCCTGCTCGCCGGCGGCTGCGTGGAACTCGTCCGGGACCTGCTGGCCCTGGCCGAGCGCCCCGGGCCGTGGCGGGCCGGCCTGCTCAGCGCGGTGCCCTCCGCCCTGGGCGGCCTCCTCGCGGAGGACGCCGTGCACCTCGGCGCGGACACCGTCGTCCTGGCCGGCGAGGCCCTGCCCGCCCGCACCGTGCGCCGGCTGCGCGAGGCCGTCCCCGGCTGCCGGGTGCTGAACATCTACGGCCCCACCGAGGCCACCGTCTACGCCACCGCCTTCGCCTGCGACCCCGCCGACCCCGACCGCGACCCGCCGATCGGCCGCCCGGTCGGCGGCGCCCGGGCCTACGTCCTGGACGACCGGCTGCGCCCGGTGCCCGTCGGCGCGCCGGGGGAGCTGTACCTGGCCGGCACCGGCGTCGCCCGCGGCTACCTGCGCCGCCCGGGCCTGACCGCCGCCCGGTTCCTGCCCGACCCCTTCGGCCCGCCCGGGCGCCGGATGTACCGCACCGGGGACCTGGTGCGCTGGACGGCCGACGGCGACCTCGGCTACCTCGGCCGTGCGGACGACCAGGTCAAGGTGCGCGGCTTCCGGATCGAACTCGGCGAGGTCGAGGCCGCCCTGGCCCGCCACCCGCAGGTGTCGGCCGCCGCCGCCCGGGTCGTCGACCACGACGGCCACCGGCGCCTGGTGGGCTACGCGGTGGCCCGTGACGGCGCACTGCCCGACCCCGTCGAGTGGCGCGCCTTCCTCGGGAGCACCCTCCCCGACCACCTGGTGCCCGCGCTGGTGGTGCCGCTGGAGCGGCTGCCGCTCGGCGCCACCGGCAAACTCGACCGCCGTGCGCTGCCCGCCCCGGTGTGGGCCGCCCCGGCCGCACGCGGTGAGCGACCGCCGCGCACCGCGACCGAACGCACCCTCGCCGCGATCTGGCGCGAGGTGCTCGGCGTGCCCGACGTGGGCGCGGACGACAACTACTTCGCGCTCGGCGGCGACTCGATCCTGGGCATCCAGATCGTCTCGGCGGCCCGCCGGGCCGGCCTCGCGCTCACCCCCCGGCACCTGTTCGCCCACCAGACCCTGGCCGAACTCGCCCTCGCCGCCGAGGAGTCGCCGAGCCCGGCGGTCGCCGCCGAACAGGGCGCCGTGGTCGGCGACGCCCCGCTCACCCCCGTCCAGGACTGGCTGCTGGACACCCTCGGCGGGGACACCGCCCAGTTCACCCAGTCGGTCTCCTTCACCCTCGCCCCCGACACCGAGGAGCCCCTGCTGCGGGCCGCGCTCGCCGCCGTCCTGGACCACCACGACGCGCTGCGCCTGCGGTTCCAGCCGCTCGGCGACGGGCGGTGGCGCCAGCACGGCACCGCGCCCGGCGACCTGCCGGAGCTGCGCACGCATCAACTGCCCGCCGCCCCGGCGCTGGAGCGCGAGGCGACGCTGCGCGAGCTGGGCGAGCGCCTGGCCGCAGGCTTCGACCTGGCCGAAGGGCCGCTGCTGCGGGCCGCGCTGTGCCGCTTCGACGGCGAGCAGCCCCCCGTCCTGCTGCTGGCCGCGCACCACCTGGTGGTCGACGCGGTGTCCTGGCGCGTCCTCCTGGAGGACCTGGACACCGCCCACCGCGCGCTGCGGGCGGGTGGGCGGCCCGACCTCGGCCCCAAGAGCACCTCCTTCCGGGCCTGGGCCGAACGGCTCGCCGAGCACACCGCGGCCGGCGGCTTCGACGACGAGCACGCCCACTGGTACGGGCTGGACGACGGCGCCGCGACCGCCCTGCCGACCGACCTGGACGGCGCCAACACGGCCGCCACCGAGGAGTCGCTGGACCTCGCCCTCGACGCCGAGGACACCCGCCGGCTGCTCCAGGACGTCCCGGAGGTCTACCGCACCCGGGTCAACGACGTCCTGCTCTGCGCCCTGGGCCGGGTGCTGGCCCGCTGGACCGGCCGGGACCGGGTGACGGTCGCCCTGGAGGGCCACGGCCGCGAGGAACTGTTCGACGGGGTCGACCTCTCCCGGACCGTCGGCTGGTTCACCACGCTGTACCCGGTGGCCCTGGACGTGCCCCGGGACGCCGACACCGGCACCGCCCTGAAGACCGTCAAGGAGAACCTGCGCGCCGTACCGCGCGGCGGGCTCGGCTACGGTGCCCTGCGCCACCTGCGGCCCGCCGCCGACCCCAGGCTGCCCGACCTGCCGCAGATCGGCTTCAACTACCTGGGCCGGCAGGACTGGACCCCCGCCCCCGGCGGCCTGCTGCACGCCCCGGCCGGCCCGCTCACCGGCGGCATGGACCGGGCCGCGGACCGGCCGCACCTGCTGGACGTGCTCGGCCGGGTGAGCGACGGGAAGCTGGCGTTCACCTGGTCGTACTCCCGCGCGGTGCACCACCGCGCCACCGTCGCCCGGCTCGCCGCCGAACTGCTGGACGAGCTGCGGGAGATCGTCCGCCACTGCGCCGAACCCGGCGCGGGCGGCCGCACCCCCGCCGACTACCCGCTGGCCGCCCTGGACCAGGCCGCCGTCGACCGACTGGCCGGCACCGGACGGGACGTGACGGAGATCCAGCCGCTCACCCCCACCCAGACCGGCATGGTGCTGCACGGCCTGGACGAGGCCGAACACGGCCTGTACGTCGAGCAGATCACCTTCGTGCTGGACGGCGCCCGCGACCTGCGGCCGCTGGCCGCCGCCTGGCAGCACGTCGTCGACCGCACCCCCGTGCTGCGCACCGCCGTCGTCCTGCGCGACGTGCCCGTACCCCTCCAGGTGGTCCACCGGGAGGCGACGCTGCCGGTCACCGAACACGACTGGAGCGCACTGCCGGAAGCCGAGCGCGAAGCCCGCCTGGAGCGGCTGCTCGCCGACCAGCGGGCCCGCCCGCTGGCCCTGGACCGGGCCCCGCTGCTGCGGCTCGACCTGATCCGGCTCGGCCCGGACGCGGCGCGCGTGGTGTGGACCTTCCACCACGTGCTGCTCGACGGATGGAGCGTCTTCCACGTCCTGTCCGACGTCCTGGCCGCCCACGCCGCGCTCGCCCGCGGCGACCGGCCGGGCCTGCCCGAGCGCCGGCCCTTCGCGGACTACGTCGGCTGGCTCGCCGCCCGCGACACCGCCGCCGCCGTGGAGCACTGGCGCGGCGTCCTGGCGGACCTCACCACCACCGCGCTGCCCTACGACCGCAAGCCCGCCCAGGGCGACACGGCCCGCTCCGGCGCCTGGCTCTCGCACCGCCTGGCCGAGGCCGAGACGGACCGGCTCCAGGAGTTCGCCCGCCGGCACCGCCTCACCCTCAACACCCTGGTGCAGGGCGCCTGGGCGCTGCTGCTGTCGCGGTGGAGCGGAGAGCAGCGGGTGTGCTTCGGCACCACCGTCTCCGGGCGCCCGGCCGACCTGGCCGGCTCCGACGCCATCGTCGGCCTGTTCATCACCACCCTGCCCGCCCGCGTCACCGTCGACGGCGCCCAGCCCTGTGCCGCCTGGCTGCGCGCGCTCCAGGAGGAGCAGGCCGAGGACCGCCGGTTCGACCACCTGCCGCTGGCCGCGATGCACGGCCTGAGCGGGCTGGCGCCCGGGACGCCGCTGTTCGACAGCCTGGTGGTCTTCGAGAACTACCCGGTCGGCGACGCGACGGCCGGCGCCCACGGCCTGCTGATCCGCGAACTGGACGCCAGGGAGGCCACCAACTACCCGCTCACCGTGGTCGTCTCGCCCGGCGACCGGCTCGCCGTCGAACTCGGCCACGACCCCCGGTACATCGACCGGGACACCGCCGAGAAACTGGCCGCCCAGCTGCTGCACACCCTGTCCGCCCTGGCCGGCTCGGACGGCACCGCCCGCCTGGACGACCTCGACCTGCTGCCGCCCGGGGAACGCGAGCGGCTGCTGCGCGGCCCGGCCCGCCCGGCGGGCGCCCCGGTGCCCCCGGCGGCCCTGCCCGCCCTGGTCGAGGCCGCCGTGGACCGCCGGCCGCACGCCCCGGCGCTGAGCGCCCCCGGACTGGAGCTGACCTTCGCCGAGGCCGAGGCGCACGCCAACCGCCTGGCGCACCGGCTCATCGCGCGCGGCGCCGGCCCCGGCGAGGTGGTCGCCCTCCTGCTGCCGCGCTCGGCGGACATGGTGCTCGCCCAGCTGGCGGTGGCGAAGACCGGCGCCGCGTTCCTGCCGGTCGACCCCCACTACCCCGACGAGCGCGTCGAGTTCATGCTGCGCGACGCGGCGCCCGCGCTCACCCTGGACGCCAAGGAGGTCGCGGCGCTGCTGGCCGCCCCGCCGGACGGCGCCCCCGACCACCGCCCCGCCGACCCCGACCGGCTCCGCCCGCTCGACCTGGACGACCCCGCCTACGTCATCTACACCTCCGGCTCCACCGGCACCCCGAAGGGCGTCGTCCTCACCCACCGCGGGCTGGCCGCCTTCGCCGCCGCCGAGGCCGAGCACTACCAAGTCGCCCCGGGGGACCGGGTGCTGGCCTTCGCCACCCCCAGCTTCGACGCCTCCGTGCTCGAACTGTGCATGTCCCTGCCGCACGGCGCCCGGCTGGTGGTGCCCGCACCCGGACCGCTGCTCGGCGCCCAACTGGCCGAGGTGCTCCGGACGGAGGCGATCACCCACACCCTGCTGCCGCCGGCCGCCCTCGCCACCCTGCCCGCCGACACCCCCGGCACGCTGCCCGCGCTCAGGACCCTGGTGGTCGGCGCCGACGCGTGCGGCGCCGACCTGGTGGCCCGCTGGGCCCCGCACCACCGCATGGTCAACTCCTACGGCCCCACCGAGGCCACCGTGGTCGCCGCCTGGTCCGCGCCGCTGGCCCCGGACGGCGCCGCGCCGCCGATCGGCCGCCCGCTGCCCGGCACCGGCGCCTACGTCCTGGACGCCCGCCTGCGGCCGGTGCCCGACGGCGTCACCGGCGAACTGTGGCTGAGCGGACCGGCCCTGGCCCGCGGCTACCTCGGCAGGCCGGGCCTGACCGCCGCCCGCTTCACCGCCGACCCGTACGGGCCGCCCGGCACCCGGATGTACCGCACCGGCGACCTGGTGCGCCGCGACCACCGGGGCGAACTGCACTACCTGGGCCGCACCGACCACCAGCTCAAGCTGCGCGGCCACCGCATCGAGGCGGGCGAGGTCGAGGCCGTCCTGGTGCGCCACCCGGCCGTGCTGGACGCCGTGGTGACGGTGCGGGAGGACGAGCCCGGGCTGCCCCGCCTGGTCGCGCACCTGCTCGCGGCCCCCGGCGCCGAACCGCCGACCGGCGCCGAACTGCGCGCCCTGGCCGCCCGCTCCCTGCCCGGCCACCTCGTCCCCTCGGCCTTCGCCGTCCTCGACCGCTTCCCGCTCACCGCGAGCGGCAAGACCGACCGCGCCGCGCTGCCCGCCCCCGTACCCGAGGAGGAGCAGCGGCCCGACCGGCTGGCGCCCCGCACGCCCACCGAGGAGGCCGTGGCCGAGATCTGGGCCGAGACCCTGCGGACGGCCGTGGGCGTGACGGACGACTTCTTCCAACTGGGCGGCGACTCCATGCGGGCCCTGCTGATCGCCTCCCGCGCCAACGATGCCTTCGGCGTCACGCTCACCCCCCGCGACGTCCTGGTCTCCCGCACCGTGGCCGCCCTGGCGGAACTGGTGGAGGACCAGGTGCTGAGCGAACTCGAGGACGCCGCGTCCGGCGGCCCGGACGATGACGAACGATGACGAACGGTGAGGATCCGACGACCATGACGCCTTCGAAGCGAGACCGCGCCGAGGCCCTGCCCGCCGACCTGCGCGAAGCGCTGCGCCTGCGGCTGGCCGGGCGCTCCGGCGGCGCCCGGGCCGCCGCCGACCGGTCCATCCCGCACGCCGACCGCAGCCGACCGCTGCCGCCCTCCTTCGTCCAGCAGCGCCTGTGGTTCCTGGACCGGCTGCGCCCCGGCGACCCCCGCTACAACAGCGCGGTCGCCGTACGGTTCACCGGCCCGCTGGACCGCGCGGCGCTCGCCGGGGCGCTGGCCGCCGTCGTGGCCCGCCACGAGGGGCTGCGGACCACCTTCGACGAGGCCGACGGCCGCCCGGTGCAGACCGTGCGGCCGGCCGGTCCGGTGCCGCTGCCCGTCCGGGAGCCGGCCGACGGGGAGAGCCTCGACGCGATCCTGCTCCAGGAGTACTCCCGCCCCTTCGACCTCCGGCAGGGGCCGCTGCTGCGCGCCCTGCTGGTGCGCGAGTCGGACCGCTCGCACGTCCTGCAAGTGACGGCGCACCACATCGTCACCGACGGCTGGTCGATGGGCGTCGTCCTGGACGAGCTGTGCACCGGCTACGAGGCCCTGGCCCGCGGCGCCGCCCCGGACCTGCCCCCGGTGGCCGTCCAGTACCCGGACTTCGCGGTGTGGCAGCGCGAACAGCTCTCCGGAGCCCGGCTGGAGGGCCAACTGGCCCACTGGAAGGCGAAACTGGCGGGTGCGGTGCCGCCGGAGCTGCCGCTGGACCACCCGCGGCGCGGCGAGGAGGCCGGCCCCGGCGCCGTCCACGCCTTCACCGTCCCCGCGCCGCTCACCGCCCGGCTGCGCGAGCTCGCGGCCGAGCGGCACGGCACCCTGCACACCGCCCTGGTCGCCGCCACCCAGGCGCTGCTGGCCCGCTGGTCCGGCCAGCAGGACGTCACCGTCGGCTCCCTGACGCCCGGGCGCTCCCGCACCGAGCTGGAACGGGCCGTCGGCTGCTTCGTCAACACCGTCGTCCTGCGCACCCGGGTCGAGCCCGCCGGATCCTTCCGCGACCTGCTCGCGGCCGCCACCGAGACCGGCAACGACGCGCTCGCGCACGGCGACACGCCCTTCGAACGGCTCGTCGAGGCGGTCGGCGCGCCCCGCCAGGCGGGCCGCAACCCGCTGTTCGACGTGCTGGTCCTGCTGCACCCCGCGCCGCCCGAGGCCACCACCCCGCACGGGCCGGCAGCCGCCCCGGTCGCCGTGCCCCGGCAGGCCGCCACCTTCGACCTCAGCGTCGAGTTCGTCCCGGACGGCGAGGCGCTCACCGGCCTGCTGGAGTACCGCGCCGACCTCTTCGACGCGCCCACCGCCCGCCGGATGGCCGACCAGCTCCTGCTGCTGCTGGCCGGCGCCGCCGCCGAACCCGACCGCCCGCTCGGCACCCTGCCGCTGCTCTCGCCCCGGGAGACCCGGCAGGTCACCCGGGACTGGAACGCCACCGCGCTGCCCGTCGAGGACACCGGCTACCCCGAGCTGTTCGAGCGCAGGGCCGCCCTGACCCCGCACGCCCCGGCCCTGGTCGCCGGAGCCGAACGGCTCGACTACGCGACCCTCAACACCCGCGCCAACCGGCTCGCCCACCAGCTCATCGCCCGCGGCGCCGGCCCCGAACGGCTGGTCGCGCTGCGGCTGCCGCGCACCGCCGACATGATCGTGGCGATCCTCGCCGTCTGGAAGGCCGGCGCCGGCTACCTGCCCCTGGACCCGGCCCTGCCGGCCGAGCGCCAGCGTTACCTGCTCGACGACGCCCGCCCGGCCCTGGTCCTGGACGAGCAGACGCTCCGGGCAATGCCCGACACCGGCCCGGACACCGACCCCGGCGACGCCGACCGGACCGCCTCGCTGCACCCCGCCAACACCGCGTACGTGCTCTACACCTCCGGCTCCACCGGCCGCCCCAAGGGCGTCGCCGTCCCGCACCGCGCGGTGGTGAACCTGCTCGCCGCCCACCGGGCGGGCTTCGTCGCCGACGCGGGCGGCGGGCCGCTGCGCGTGGCGCTGACCGCCTCGTTCTCCTTCGACACCTCCCTGGAGGGCGTGCTGCTGATGGCCGACGGCCACCCGCTGCACCTGGTCGACGAGACCACCAGGATGGACCCGGCCGCCCTGGTCGAGTACGTCGTGCGCCACCGCGTCGACTTCCTCGACCTGACGCCCTCCTACCTGCGCCAACTGCTGCCCGCCGGACTGCTCGACGACCCGCGCCACCGCCCCCGGGTGCTGATGCTCGGCGGCGAGGCCGTCGGGCCCCGGCTCTGGCGCGAACTCGCCGGGCACCCGGACGTCGCCGCCTACAACTACTACGGCCCCACCGAGTGCACCGTCGACGCGCTCGCCTGCCGCATCGCGGGCGGTGACCGGCCGCTGGTGGGCCGCCCGCTGCCCAACCTGCGGGCCTACGTCCTCGACGACCGGCTCCAGCCGGTGCCGCCCGGGGTGAGCGGCGAACTCCACCTCGCCGGCGAGCAGGTCGCCCGCGGCTACGCCGGCCGCCCGGGGCTGACCGCCGCCCGCTTCACCGCCGACCCGTACGGGCCGCCCGGCGCCCGGATGTACCGCACCGGCGACCTGGCCCGCTGGACGGCCGACGGGTGCCTGGAGTACCTCGGGCGCGCCGACGACCAGGTCAAGGTGCGCGGCCACCGGATCGAACCCGGCGAGATCGAGGCGGCGCTGCTCGACCTGCCGCAGGTCGCCGCGGCCGCGGTCGCCGCCGTGCCCGACGCGCGCGGCCACACCCGGCTGGCGGCCTACCTGGTCTTCGCCGACGGCGCGGCCCGCCCGTCCGCCGACCTTCGCGCCGCCCTGCGGCGGGTGCTGCCGGACCACCTGGTGCCGTCCTCGTTCACCGCGCTCGACACCCTGCCGCTCACCACCAGCGGGAAGCTGGACCGCCGCGCACTGCCCGCCCCCGACCCCGAAGACGAAGGACGGGAAGGGGAGTTCGTCGCCCCGCGCACCCCCGAGGAGGAGACCCTCGCCGGGATCTGGGCCGAGGTGCTGGGCGTGGCGCGGGTCGGCGTCACCGACAACTTCTTCGAGCTCGGCGGCGACTCGATCCTGAGCATCCAGGCCGTCTCCCGCGCCCGCGCCGCCGGCCTGCGGATCGGCTCCCAGCCCGA
>NZ_JBHWIR010000023.1:0-8936 GCF_042731835.1 Kitasatospora sp. NPDC059817
GCCGCGGGCAGCTCGGGGCGCCCGTCCTCGGGCGCGGGCGGGCCGGGCGGTCCGGCGGCGGGGACGGGCAGGGCGCCGGCCCGGCGGCGGACGGTGGCGAGGGCGGCCAGCTCCAGCAGCGCGGTGGCCGGGTCGGCCTGGTCGACGGTGTCGGCGAGCGGCAGGGTGGTGGCCGGGAGCGGGCGGCGGTCGGTGCCGAGCAGGGCGGTGGTGTGCAGGGTCTCCCACGGGTCCTGGGTGATCGTCATCTTCGGTGCTCCTGAGGTGTGCTCGGGCGTGTCCTGATCCACAAGGCACGCCCTAGACGGTGGTGAGGCCGATCGGGCGGTCGTGGCCGGCCCAGGCCGTGACCGGGGCGAAGCCCTGGTGGCCGTACTCGCCGAAGACCGTCAGCGGGCGGCCGGTGGAGACCGCGGCCAGCCGCCACAGGGCCGCCTCCGGGAGGGCCGAGGTGCGGACGGGCAGGGTGTGGTGGCCGTCCGTCAGGTACCAGCCGTCCGGGGTGCGGACGGGCACGGCGCCGGTGAGGACGGTCGGCCAGCTGTCCAGCCACGGGTCGTCGGCGACGGCGGTGCCGTAGCCGGCGACCGCCTCGGCGACGGTGAGGCCGTCGGGCGGGCCGGCCGGGCCGGGCTCGGGGGCGCCGTAGCGGGTGCCGAGGGCGGCGCGCAGCGGGCGGGCGCCGGGGTGGAAGGCGAGGTCGGCCTCCAGCAGGTGGCCGGTGGGCAGGGCGAGGTCGGGGGCCTGGCCGGGGCGGCCGAAGGCGAGCAGCAGGGCGGGGCGGCCGGTCTTGGCGCCGCGCAGCCAGACCCGGCGGGTGGTGAGCCGCTCGTCGGCGGAGTCGCGGCTGCCGAGCACCTGCCAGCGGTCGCGCACGGTGGGGCCGGCCAGGATCTCGGCGGTGTCGGTGGGGTAGCCGACCCGGGTGCGGACGGTGGCGGCCAGTTCGGCCGGCAGTTCGTCGACGCGGGTGGCGGCGGTGGCGAGCAGGTGCAGCATCGCGTACTCCTCCAGGAGCCGGTCCTGCGGGGCGGCGTCGAGTTCGCGGACCCGGGTGGCCAGGCCGGGGGCCTGGGCGTCGACCATTCGGGCGGCGACCTCCTCCCAGGGCCCGGCGGTGGACTGGTTGGCCAGGCCGTGCCGGATCCGGTCGGCCAGGCGAAGCCGCAGCTCGGCCGCGCCGGCCGCCACCCGGGCACCGCGCCGCTCGGCCCGGCGGCGGGCGGCGGCCGGGTCGGCGGGGGGCGCGGCGCGCTTCTCGGCGCGCTCCTCGCGGGACGTGAGCCAGTCGGCCGCCCATGCGGCGGGTTCGGCGGCCGGGACGGCCTCCGGAGCGCCGCTCCACAGCAGGAGGAGCCCGAGCGCGTGCTTGCACGGGAACTTCCGGCTGGGGCAGCTGCACTGGTAGGCGGGCGTGGCGAGTTCGATCACGGTGCGGTACGGCGTGCTGCCGCTGCCCTTGCACTCGCCCCAGAGCGCGGTGCCGTCGGTGCCCGCCCCGGACCAGGGCGCGGGCGAGGAGAGCTTGCCGGCCGCCTTCTGCGACGCAGCGTCAGGTGCCAGGGACAGGACGTGTTCGGTGCTCCAGCGTTCCTCCATGCGACCGACGGTAGGCGGCGGCACTGACATCGGCTGACCGCCCGTCGGGAGCGCCCCGGGGTTTGTCAGTGCCGGGGTGCAGGGTGGTTCCCACAGGCCGGGACGCCGGCCCCAGCTCCCCCCGATCACCCTGCCGCCGAGGGCACCCGTGTGCCCGGCGGCCGACCCGAAGGAGCCCCCGTGACCGACGTTCTGCGGCAGCATGCCGAGGACGCCTTCGCCGGTGAACTGGCCGCGCTGGCCGCGCAGGACGACCGTCCGCGCCCGGAGCGCTGGAAGCTCTCGCCGTGGGCCGTGGCGACGTACCTGCTCGGCGGCGAACTGCCGGACGGCACCCCGATCACCCCCAAGTACATCGGCCCGCGCCGGGTGGTGGAGGTCGCCGTCACGACCCTGGCGACGGACCGCGCGCTGCTGCTGCTCGGCGTGCCCGGCACCGCGAAGACCTGGGTGTCCGAGCACCTGGCCGCGGCGGTCAGCGGCGACTCCACCCTGCTGGTGCAGGGCACCGCCGGCACCCCGGAGGAGGCCGTCCGGTACGGCTGGAACTACGCCCGGCTGCTCACCGACGGCCCGAGCCGGGACGCCCTGGTGCCCTCGCCGCTGATGCGGGCGATGGCGGACGGCAAGCTCGCCCGGATCGAGGAGCTGACCCGGATCCCGGCCGACGTGCAGGACAGCCTGATCACCATCCTGTCCGAGAAGACGCTGCCGGTGCCGGAGTTGGGCGGCGAGACGCAGGCGGTGCGCGGTTTCAACGTGATCGCCACCGCGAACGACCGCGACCGCGGCGTCAACGAGCTGTCCAGCGCGCTGCGCCGGCGGTTCAACACCGTCGTGCTGCCGCTGCCGGGCTCGCTGGAGGAGGAGGTCGACATCGTCACCCGCCGGGTGAACCAGCTCGGCCGCTCCCTGGAGCTGCCCGAACTGCCCGGCGGCGCCGAGGAGATCAGGCGGGTGGTCACCGTGTTCCGCGAGCTGCGGGCCGGGATCACGACGGACGGGCGGACGAAGGTCAAGAGCCCGAGCGGCACCCTCTCCACGGCGGAGGCGATCTCGGTGGTGGCCAACGGCCTCGCCCTGGCCACTCACTTCGGGGACGGCGTGCTGCGCGCCGGGGACGTGACGGCCGGCATCCTCGGCGCCGTCGTCCGGGACCCGGTGGCGGACCACGCGGTGTGGCGCGAGTACGTCGAAGGGGTGGTGCGCGAGCGCGACGGTTGGAAGGACTTCTACCGGGCCGCCCGCGAGGAGGTGCGATGACCGCGGACGTCGCACTGCTCGGCATCCGGCACCACGGCCCGGGCTCGGCCCGGGCGGTGGCCGCCGCGCTGGAGCGGTGGCGGCCGGACGCGGTGCTGATCGAGGGCCCGCCGGAGGCCGACGGCATCGTCCACCTCGCGGCCGGGAACGGCCTGGTGCCGCCGGTCGCGCTGCTGGCCCACGCGGTGGACGACCCGGCGAGGGCCGCGTTCTGGCCGTACGCCGAGTTCTCCCCGGAGTGGGTGGCGATCCGCTACGGCGTCGAGCGGGAGCTGCCGGTCCGCTTCATCGACCTGCCCGCCGGGTACGGCCTCGGCCCCGCCGCCGAGGCCGCCGAGGCGGGGGAGGCCGGGGAGCCGGGGGAGCCGGGGGAGCCCGCCGGGCCGGTCGCCGACCCGCTGGCGCTGCTCGCCGAGGCGGCCGGGTACGACGACCCGGAGCGCTGGTGGGAGGACGTGGTCGAGCACCGCGCGCCCGGTGCGGGCGGCGCGGACGACCCGGACGGACTGGCGCCGTTCGCCGCCGTCGCGGAGGCGATGGCGGCGCTGCGCGCGGAGGGCCTCGGCGAGTCCCGGCGGGACGAGCTGCGCGAGGCGTACATGCGCCAGCAGATCCGGGCCGCCCGCCGCGCCGGGCACCGCCGGATCGCCGTGGTGTGCGGGGCCTTCCATGTGCCCGCGCTGGCGGTGCTGCCGACGGTCGCGCACGACCGGGCGCTGCTCGCCGCACTGCCGCGGAAGGTGCGGACGGACATCACCTGGGTGCCGTGGACGCACCGCCGGCTCTCCCAGGCCACCGGCTACGGCGCGGGCGTGCAGTCACCGGGCTGGTACCACCACCTGTTCGGCACCGAGGGCGATCCGGTGCCGCGCTGGCTCACCCGGGCCGCCGAACTGCTGCGCGCCGAGGACCACCCGGTCTCCTCCGCCCACGTCATCGAGGCGGTCCGGCTCGCCCGCACGCTGGCGGTGCTGCGCGGCCGCCCGCTGGCCGGCCTGACCGAGACCCTGGACGCCGTCCGCGCGGTGCTCTGCGAGGGTTCGGACGTCGCCCTGGAGCTCGTCCGGGACCGCCTGGTGGTCGGCGACGCGCTCGGCGAAGTCCCGGACGCGGCACCGGCGGTGCCGCTCCAGCGGGACCTCACCCGCTGGCAGCGCACGCTGCGGCTCAAGCCCGAGGCCGCGCCGAAGGACCTCGACCTCGACCTGCGCAAGGACACCGACGCGGCTCGCTCGCGGCTGCTGCACCGGCTGCGGCTGCTGGGTGTCGACTGGGGCGTGCCGGCCCGCTCGGCGGTCAACTCGACCGGGACGTTCCGGGAGAGCTGGCGGCTGTGCTGGCAGCCCGAGTTCGCGGTCCGGATCGCCGAGGCCGCCCAGTGGGGCACCACGGTGGAGGAGGCGGCGACCGGCAAGGCCGTCGGCACCGCCCGCGCCGCCGTCGAACTCGCCGAGCTGACCGGCCTGGTGGAGACCTGCCTGCTGGCCGGGCTGGCCGGCGCGCTGCCCGCCGTGATGCGGGTGCTCGCCGACTGCGCCGCCCTGGACACCGACGTCGCGCACCTGGCCGGGGCGCTGCCCGCGCTGGTCCGGGCGCTGCGCTACGGCGACGTGCGCGGCACCGACCACGGCGCGCTCGGCGAGGTCGCCACCGGCCTGGCCGACCGGATCTGCGTCGGGCTGCCGCCCGCCTGCGTCGGGTTGGACGCCGAGGGGGCGGCGGCGATGCGCGGCCGGCTCGACGAGGTGCACGGCGCGATCGGCCTGCTCGGCCCGGCCGCCCGTCCGGAGCCGGACGCCCCGGACGAATCAGCGGGCCCGGGCACCCCGGCAGCCTCCCCGGGCCCGGACGGTTCCGAGGCCCTGGCCGACCGCTGGGCCGCCGCCCTGCGCTCGCTGGCCCGCCGCGAGCCGGCCGGCGGCCCGGCCACCGGCGCCCCCGGCCTGCTGCGCGGGCGCGCCGTCCGGCTGCTGCTGGACGACGGGCGGCTCGACTCCGAGGAGGCCGCCGGCCGGCTGCGGCTGGTCCTGTCCACCGCCAACGCCCCGGCGGACGCGGCCGGCTGGATCGAGGGCTTCCTCACCGGCGGCGGCGCCCTGCTGCTGCACGACCCGCGCCTGCTCGCCCTGCTCGACGAGTGGCTGACCGGCGTGCCCGGCGAGGTCTTCACCGACGTCCTGCCGCTGCTGCGCCGCACCTTCGCCGGGCTGGAGACGGGCGTCCGCAGCACCATCGGCGGCCGGGTCGCGGCCGGCCCGCTCGGCGAGGCCCCGGCGGCCCCGACCCCGGGCGGCACCCTCGACCCGGCCCGGGCCGACGCCGCCGTCCCGGTGGTGGCCCTGCTGCTCGGCGCCCGCCCCCGGATCCCCCGGCAGGCCGCCGGCCGCAACACCTGACACCCGTGAAGGAGGACCTGATGGCGACCACGACCGACGAACGGCTGCGCCGCTGGCGGCTGGTGCTCGGCGGCGAGGCCGACGGCACCGGCTGCGCCCTGCGCGGCCGGGACGCCGCGATGGACGGCGCGCTGGCCGCGCTCTACCGCGGCGCGCCCGAGGAGGGCGGCCGGGGGGCCCGCGGCGGCTGGCGCAGCGCCGGGCTGGGCGGCTCGGCCCCGCAGGTGGCGCGCTGGCTGGGCGACATCCGCGAGTACTTCCCGTCCACCGTCGTCCAGCTGATGCAGCAGGACGCGATCGCCCGGCTCGGCCTGGAGCGGCTGCTGCTGGAACCCGAGATGCTGGAGGCCGTCGAACCGGACGTGCACCTGGTCGGCACCCTGCTGTCGCTCAAGCACGCGCTGCCCGAGACCACCCGGGAGACCGCCCGGGCCGTGGTCGGCAAGGTGGTCGCCGATCTGGAGCGCCGGCTCGCCGACCGCACCAGGGCCACCCTGGGCGGCGCCCTCGACCGCAGCGCCAAGGTCAACCGGCCCCGCCACCGCGACATCGACTGGGACCGCACCATCCGGGCCAACCTGAAGAACTACCTGCCCGAGCACGGCACCGTCGTGCCCGAGCGGCTGGTCGGCTACGCCCGCGCCCAGCGCGCGGTGAAGAAGGACGTCATCCTCTGCATCGACCAGTCCGGCTCGATGGCCCCGTCGGTGGTGCACTCGGCGGTGTTCGGCGCGGTGCTCGCCTCGATGCGCACGCTGGACACCCGGCTGGTCGTCTTCGACACCTCGGTGGTCGACCTCACCGAACAGCTCACCGACCCGGTCGACGTCCTGTTCGCCACCCAGCTCGGCGGCGGCACCGACATCAACCGCGCGCTCGCCTACTGCCAGTCGAGGATCACCCGGCCGTCCGAGACCGTGGTGGTGCTGATCAGCGACCTCTACGAGGGCGGCATCCGGGACGGCATGCTCAAGCGCGTCGCCGCGATGAAGGCGGCCGGCGTCCAGTTCATCGCCCTGCTGGCGCTCTCCGACGAAGGTGCGCCCGCCTACGACCACGCCCACGCCGCCGCCCTGGCCGCCCTGGGGGCCCCGGCCTTCGCCTGCACCCCGGACGCCTTTCCGGAGATCATGGCCGCGGCGATCGAGAAGCGCCCGCTGCCGGTGCCTGACCAGGGAGTGTGAGGATTCACCCGGACGTGCGAACCGGCCGACCGGCGGACGGGGGGTGCGCCGACCGCCCCCGTAGGCTGTCTGTGACGGTTCTCACCACGGACGGGCAGGCCCCGGGCGAAACAGTCCCGTCGTACGGGGATAACCTGCCAGACGGACGTGACGCGCGTGTTGATTGACGTGTGCGCCCGTGGCTGTGTGGGCCGCAAGGCCGTACCTCTGCGTACCCGCACCGCCCCGACGACCCGCAGCGAAGATCCTGCCGTGGCACGCTCGTAGAGACACAATCCGCGACCACGAACAAGGACAAACACGTGGACCTGTTCGAGTACCAGGCGAGGGACCTCTTCGCCAAGCACGGTGTGCCCGTGCTTGACGGTGATGTGATCGAGACCGCCGCAGACGCTGCCGCCATCGCGGAGCGCTTCGGCGGCCGCGCCGTCGTCAAGGCTCAGGTGAAGGTGGGTGGCCGAGGCAAGGCCGGTGGCGTGAAGCTCGCCTCCGACCCGGCTGACGCCGTCGCCAAGGCCGAGGCGATCCTCGGCATGGACATCAAGGGCCACACCGTCCACAAGGTGATGCTGGCCCAGACCGCGGACATCAAGGACGAGTACTACGTCTCGTTCCTGCTGGACCGCACCAACCGCACCTTCCTGGCGATGGCCAGCGTCGAGGGCGGCGTGGAGATCGAGGTCGTCGCCGAGGAGAACCCCGACGCGCTCGCCAAGATCCCGGTCGACGCCAACGAGGGCTGCACCCCGGAGAAGGCCGCCGAGATCGTCGCCGCGGCGAAGTTCCCGGCCGAGATCGCCGACCAGGTTGCCGACGTCCTGCAGAAGCTGTGGAAGGTCTTCATCGCCGAGGACGCGCTCCTCGTCGAGGTCAACCCGCTGATCAAGTCCGGCGAGGGCAAGATCATCGCGCTTGACGGCAAGGTCTCGCTGGACGAGAACGCCGAGTTCCGCCAGCCCGAGCACGAGGCCCTGGAGGACAAGGCCGCGGCCAACCCGCTGGAGGCCGCCGCCAAGGCCAAGGGCCTGAACTACGTCAAGCTCGACGGCCAGGTCGGCATCATCGGCAACGGCGCGGGCCTCGTGATGAGCACCCTCGACGTGGTCGCCTACGCCGGTGAGAACCACGGCGGCGTCAAGCCCGCCAACTTCCTCGACATCGGCGGCGGCGCCTCCGCCGAGGTCATGGCGAACGGCCTGGAGATCATCCTGGGCGACCCCGACGTCAAGTCGGTGTTCGTCAACGTCTTCGGCGGCATCACCGCCTGTGACGCGGTCGCCAACGGCATCGTGCAGGCCCTCGCGCTCCTGGAGAGCAAGGGCGAGAACGTCACCAAGCCGCTGGTCGTCCGTCTGGACGGCAACAACGCGGAGCTGGGTCGCAAGATCCTCGACGACGCCAACCACCCGCTGGTCCAGCGCGTGGACACCATGGACGGCGCCGCTGACCGCGCCGCCGAGCTGGCCAACAAGTAAGGAAGGGGACTTTCACACCATGGCTATCTTCCTTACCAAGGACAGCAAGGTCATCGTCCAGGGCATGACCGGCTCCGAGGGCATGAAGCACACCCGCCGCATGCTCGCCTCCGGCACCCAGATCGTCGGCGGTGTCAACCCGCGCAAGGCCGGCACCACGGTCGACGTCGACGGCACCGAGGTGCCCGTCTTCGGCGGCGTCGCCGAGGCCATGGAGAAGACCGGTGCCGATGTCACCGTCATCTTCGTGCCGCCGAAGTTCACCAAGGACGCCGTCGTCGAGGCCATCGACGCCGAGATCGGCCTGGCCGTCGTCATCACCGAGGGCGTTCCGGTGCACGACACCGCCGCCTTCTGGGCGTACGCCGGTTCGAAGGGCAACAAGACCCGGATCATCGGCCCGAACTGCCCCGGCCTGATCAGCCCCGGACAGTCGAACGCCGGCATCATCCCGGCCGACATCACCACCTCCGGCAAGATCGGTCTGGTCTCGAAGTCGGGCACCCTGACCTACCAGCTCATGTACGAGCTGCGGGACATCGGCTTCTCCTCGGCCGTGGGCATCGGCGGTGACCCGGTCATCGGCACCACCCACATCGACGCCCTCAAGGCGTTCCAGGAGGACCCGGAGACCGAGCTCATCGTCATGATCGGTGAGATCGGCGGCGACGCCGAGGAGCGTGCCGCGGCCTACATCGCCGAGCACGTCACCAAGCCGGTCGTCGGCTACGTCGCGGGCTTCACCGCCCCCGAGGGCAAGACCATGGGCCACGCCGGCGCCATCGTCTCCGGCTCCTCGGGCACCGCCCAGGCGAAGAAGGAGGCCCTCGAGGCCGCCGGTGTCAAGGTCGGCAAGACGCCGTCCGAGACCGCCCGCCTGGCGCGCGAGATCATCGCCGGCTGACGTCGGTCGACTGCGCAGCGAGCGCCCCCGGCCGGCGGCGGTGTCGGGGGCCGCCGCCCTCTCAGGTCCGGGCGCACGAGCGGCGCCCGCGGCGGGGCCGCGCCGCAGGGTCGCA
>NZ_JBHWIR010000023.1:8946-25442 GCF_042731835.1 Kitasatospora sp. NPDC059817
GGGCCCCCAAAAAAACCGCGCGATCCGGCGGGCCCTCGGCCCCCCGCGCCCCCGCCCCCCACAGGGGCGGGGGCGCTCGCGCGTTCGCGGACGCCGTCAGTACGGCGTCGGCCCGGTCGTGCACGGCAGCGGTGACCACAGCGGGCAGACCTCCGGGCCCTGCGGCGGCGGGGCGCCCGCCCCCCGGGCGACCGCCGGCAGCTCCCACCGCGCGGCGGCCTGCGGCGCCGACTCCACCACGACCGCCTCCACCCCCGGCGTCGGGCTGCACCACAGGCTGCGGACGACGTTCGGCGGCCCGCCCGGCAGCGCCGGCACACCCGGCACAACAGGCACGCCCGGCACGCCCGCGTTCGCCGTCGACAGGCACATCGCCGGCTCCGGCGGCTCCGGGGACCGGAACAGCGTCACCGGCCGGATCCCCACCAGCGTCGCCAGCGCCGCCCCGCCCACCGCCGCCGTCAGCAGCGCCGCCGCCCCCGTCCGGCTCGCCGTCCACAGCCGGTGCCGGGCCAGCAGCACCGGCACCGGCGGCCGGTGCGGCTGCGGGCAGCCCCGGACCGCCGCCCGGTGCAGCAGCCCGCTCAGGCCGTCCGCGAACCCCGGTGCCGCCGGATCCGGTCCCAGCAGCTCCGGCACCCACCGGGCCAGCGCCACCCGGGCCGCCCACACCCGCCCCTCGGCCGCCGCCAGCGTCGACTCCACCTCCACCGCGACCGCCGCCGCCGGCAGGCCCAGCCCGTCGTGCAGCACCAGCGCCCGGCGCTGCGGCCGGGACAGCCGCCGCAGCGCCTTCAGCAGCGCCCGGTCCCGGTCGGTCAGCCGGTCGTGATCGGGCAGCACCGCCTGCGACTCGTCCGCCGGCCGCACCCGGATCCGCCGGTGCGGCAGCTTCCAGGCGTGCATCCGCCGGGGCCCGCCCCGGTGCCACGGGGACAGCGCCAGCTCGCACGCCCGTACCCGCACCCACCCTTCCGGATCCCCCGTCGCGGCCACCTCCGCCCAGCCCCGGCGCGCGGCCCCGAACGCCAGCCGGACGCAGTGCGCCGCCCGGTGCCGACAGGCGGTCAGCAGGAACATCTGCTGCACCAGCCGGGTGTGCGCCTGCTCGTACAGCTCCTCGAAGCTCCCGGCCGGCCCGGCCCGCTCGTCGTCGGCCGGCATGGCCGCGTGGGCGGGCCGCCCGGTGCCGGCGGCCGGGTCGTCGGGTCGGGCCTGCGCCGCGGGCGGGATGTCGCGGGTGCCAGGCGGTGTCATGGTGGCGGCGGGTGTGCTGATGCTCCCTCCCGGGGCGTTCGGGGCCGCCTGGGCGCTAGCGGCGTCGGTGGCGTGGGCGTGGGCGTGCGCGGAGTGGGTGGCCTGGCCGGGGTGCTCTCCTCCGGTGCCGAGGACGGGCGGGCGCGGCGGCGCGGGGTCGGGGGTACGGGGGGCGGCGGCAGGGTCCGCCTGGGCGTCACCCGGCGCGTCGGGGCCGGGTGGTGTGGGGCCGGGTGGTGCGGGGTCGGGGCTCTTCGGGCGGGCGGTGGTGAGGGCGACGGCCTCGGCCTCGGTGGCCGCGCCGAGTTTGCGCATGGCCCGCTGGACGTAGCTGCGGGCGGTGGCCGGGGTGACGCCGAGGGCGGCGGCCGCCTGCGGGAGGTCGCGACCGGCGGCGAGGTGGGCGAGCACCTTGGCCTCACGGGGCGTCAGTTTCCCTAGGGGGCGCGCCGCGTCCTGGTCGGGGCGGGTGGCCCGGGGTTTGCGGGGGCGGTTCTCGGGGGTGGGGGAGTCGGCGCCGGCGGGGTGTTCGGCGGTGGGTGGCGTGGTCATCAGACGCTCCGGGCCGGTGCGCCGGCGGCTTGGGGATCGGGTCTGAAAATGCGCATAAGCCAATAATCTGGGACACGGCGGCGGTTTGCTGCTTCACGGGGCATGGCGAGTCGCCTTGGCACCATGAGGCGCATGACGCAGCTGATGGGCCGTCCGATCCTGGAACTGCCCGGCGAATTGGGCGGACGCCCGTTGCCGGCCGACCTGTTGGCGGGGGTGCGGACGGCACTGGTCGGCCTGGCGGTGGTCGGGGTGCCGGTGCTCGGACTCTGGGTGGCGACGCCGTACGCGGACAACGGGGCGACCGGCGCCACCCGGTTGGCGGGGGCGCTGTGGCTGCTCGGGCACGGCGCGCCGGTGTTGCGGGGGGACGCGGGCGCCCCGCTGACCGTCACCCCGCTGCTGCTGGGCGTGCTGGCGGTGGCTCAGCTGTACCGGGCCGCCGCCGCGGTGGCGTCGCGGCGCGGGCCCCGGCCGCGCTGGGGCGGCCCGGCGGCGGTCTGGGCGGGCTACTGCGCGGTCGCGGTGGCGGTGGTGCTGCACTGCACGGGCGCCGGGCTGTTCCGGGCCAGGGTGCTGCCGGACGTCCTGGTGGTGGGGTTGCTGGCCGGGCTGGCGACAGCGGCGGGCGCGCGTTCGGCGCGGGCCGCCGGCCCCGACGCCCCGCCCCGCCGCCCGGTGTGGCCGCTGCTGGACCGGCTGCCCTCGCCGCTCCGACCGGCCGGCGGCGCGGCGGCGGTGCGCGGCTCGGTGCTGGCGGCCGGGGCGGGCCTGGTGGCGGCGGGCGGGGTGCTGGTGGCGGTGGCGGCGGCGCTGGACGCGGCGGTCGGGGGCGGGCACGGGATGGCGGTGCTCGGGCGCGGGCCGGCGGCCCTGGTCGGGCTGCTGCTGCTCGGGGTGGTGCTGCTGCCGAACGCGGTGCTCTGGGGGACGGCGTACGCCCTGGGCCCGGGGTTCGCGGTGGGTTCCGGGACGGTGGTGGCGCCGGGCGGCACCGTGCTGGGCCCCGTCCCGGAGTTCCCGATGTTCGCCCTGCTGCCGGCGGAGGGCCCGGGTGGCTGGCGGCTGGCGGCACTGCTGCTGCCGGTGCTGGCGGGGGTGGTGCCGGCGGTGCTGCTGGGCCGGGCGGCGGCCGGCCCGCGCGCAGCGGCCGAGGCGGGGTCCGGGACCGGCGACGGGGACGGCAACGGGGGCGGCGACGGACCGTGGCCGCTCGCGGTGACGGTGGTGGTGGTGCTGGTGGCGGCGCTGCTGACCGGCGTCGCGGTGGCGGCGGCGAGCTGGCTGGCGGGTGGCGCGCTGGCGGGCGGCCGGATGGCCCGGCTGGGGCCGGCGCCCTGGTGGACGGGACCGGCGGCGGCGGGCTGGTTCGCGCTGGTGGCCGTGCCGGGCGCGCTGCTGGTACGCCATCGGGCGCTGTGCCCCGCGACCGTCCCGGAGGCCGACGAAGGGGTCGACGGAGAGGTCGACGGAGAGGTTGACGGGCAGGCCGCCGAGGAACTCGACGAGGAGGCCCTGCCCGCCGCCCGCGCCCGGTCGGCCGAGCGGCTGCGCCGGGGGGTGCTGCTGCTGCGGGCCCGCGGGTACGGCGCGGTGCTGCGCCTGGGCGGGCGGGGCCCCGGAAGTGACTAGGGCGTGTCCGGCAAGATCGGCCGGACCGGGCCTAGCCGGCGTTCCCGGTGAAGTCGACGTACCACTTGGGCGCGAACCGGTCGCAGTTGTCGGCGCCGACGGAGGTCAGCGAGTCCCGGACGCAGGTGACGTAGTCGTTGTAGTACATCCCGAGGCCGATCACCGAGGTCGCGACCACAACGGTCATCGCGCCGGTGAGGATTCCGGCGAGCGCGGCCGGGGTGAGCGGGTTCGGGGTGGCGGGCTGGCGGGCGGCGGTCTGGGGGGCGGCGCCGGTGACGGCGGCGGCCGGGGCGGGCTTGGGGGTCCGCAGCGCGCTGATGCCCCACACGATGCCGAGCGCGCCGACGAACAGGGCGGCCCAGTGGAAGCCGGCGAACAGGCAGACCAGCGCGAGCGGCCCGGCCAGTGCGGCGTTGCGGGCCCGGCGCTGGGCGGGGTCGGCGGGGTCGAGCTTGGGCGGCTGCGGGGCCGGTGGGGTGGGGCGGCCGTCCTCGGGCCGGCCGGGGCCCCAGGGGTGCGGCGGCGGGAGCTGCGGGCGTTCGCCGGCGCCCTGGCCGCCGGTGCCGTCCGGGCCCTCGCCGGGCCAGGGGTTGCGCGGCTGCCACGGCTGGTCCGGGGCATCCGCCGGCGGCGGCGCGAAGGGGTTGCGCTCGCCGGTGTCGTCACCGCTGCTCATGGTTCAGCCATTCCTTCTCGGTCGGGGCGGCGGTCTCCCGCCTTCCCTATGATCCCGCAGCCGTTCGCCGGTCCTCAGGCGGCCTGCCCGCTGCGCGGGTGCCGGGAGGGCCCGTGCCCGGGGCGACTCCGCTGTGCGGGCCGGAGGAGATCCCCGTCTCAACTACGCGCGTAGCGCCGCCGGGAGGGTGCGGAGGCCGTCCGACCAGCCGTTATCGTGGTGACGGTCAGCAGCTCGCAGAGGTTCCCGGGTGCCCGCGTCGCGGTGGGTTCTCCTGGTGTTCCCCCTCGCTCGACCTGCCGTTCGTAGTGGCCCCACCACCGGTGGACGTACCAGCGGGCGGCGCCCGACCTACGGAGAATCGCGCAGTGGCCGCCGCCCCCGCCCAGCTCTTCCCGCCCCGTACGCCCGGACCGGCCCGCCTGGTGGTGCTGGTCTCCGGTTCCGGCACCAATCTGCAGGCGCTGCTCGACGCCGCAGCCGATCCGGCGTACGGCGCCGAGATCCTCGCCGTGGGTGCGGACCGCGACGGCATCGCGGGCCTGGAGCGGGCCGAGAAGGCGGGCCTGCCGGTCTTCGTCCACCGGGTGAAGGACTTCGCCGACCGGGCCGACTGGGACCGCGCGCTGACCGCCGCCGTCGCCGCCCACGAGCCGGACCTGGTGGTCACGGCCGGGTTCATGAAGATCCTCGGCCCCGAGTTCATCGCGGCCTTCGCCGGGCGGATCGTCAACACCCATCCCGCACTGCTGCCCTCCTTCCCCGGCGCCCACGGCGTCACCGACGCGCTCGCGTACGGGGTGAGGGTCACCGGCTGCACCGTCCACCTGGTCGACGCCGGGGTGGACACCGGGCCGATCATCGCGCAGGGCGTCGTCGAGGTCGTCGACGCCGACCACGCCGATGGCGGCGAAGCGCTGCACGAGCGCATCAAGACTGTCGAGCGCAAGCTGCTCGTCGACGTCGTGGGCCGGCTGGCCCGCGAGGGCCACCGCATCGAGGACCGAAAGGTATGGATTCCGGCATGAGTGCCAGCTCCACCACGCCCCCCGTTTCGGAGAACATCCGTCCGATCCGTCGTGCGCTGATCAGCGTGTACGACAAGACCGGTCTGGAGGAGCTGGCCCAGGGCCTGCACGCCGCCGGGGTCGCCATCGTCTCCACCGGCTCCACCGCCGGTCGGATCGCCGCCGCCGGCGTCCCGGTGACCGAGGTCTCCGAGCTGACCGGCTTCCCGGAGTGCCTGGACGGGCGCGTGAAGACGCTGCACCCCCGCGTGCACGCCGGCGTGCTCGCCGACCTGCGGCTGGAGTCGCACCGCGCGCAGCTGGCCGAGCTGGGCGTCGAGCCCTTCGACCTGGTCGTGGTGAACCTCTACCCGTTCAAGGCCACCGTCGCCTCGGGCGCCACCCCGGACGAGTGCGTCGAGCAGATCGACATCGGCGGCCCGAGCATGGTCCGCGCCGCCGCCAAGAACCACCCGTCGGTGGCCGTGGTGGTCGACCCGGCCCGTTACGTCGACGTGCTGCGGGCCGCCCAGGAGGGCGGCTTCGACCTGGCCACCCGCAAGCGCCTGGCCGGTGCGGCGTTCGCGCACACCGCCGCGTACGACGTCGCGGTCGCCTCCTGGTTCGAGGCCGGCTACGCGCCGAGCGACGAGCGGTTCCCGGAGTTCCTGGGCGCCACCTGGGAGCGGCAGAACGTGCTGCGCTACGGCGAGAACCCGCACCAGGGCGCCGCGCTGTACAGCGACGGCAGCGGCGGCCTGGCCGGCGCGGAGCAGCTGCACGGCAAGGAGATGTCGTACAACAACTACGTCGACACCGACGCTGCCCGCCGCGCCGCGTACGACCACGCCGAGCCGGCCGTCGCGATCATCAAGCACGCCAACCCGTGCGGCATCGCGACCGGCGCGGACGTCGCCGAGGCGCACCGCAAGGCGCACGAGTGCGACCCGGTCTCGGCGTACGGCGGCGTGATCGCGGTCAACCGCCCGGTCACCGTCGAGCTGGCCGAGCAGATCGCCCCGATCTTCACCGAGGTCGTGGTGGCCCCCGGTTACGAGGACGGCGCCGTCGAGGTGCTGGCCCGGAAGAAGAACCTGCGGGTGCTGCTGGCCCCCGAGGCGCCGGCCAACCGCCAGGAGCTGCGCCCGGTCTCCGGCGGCGTGCTGCTCCAGGACGCCGACCGGGTGCAGGCCGAGGGCGACGACCCGGCGAACTGGCGGCTGGCCACCGGTGAGGCGCTGTCCGAGGCCGAGCTGGCCGAGCTGGCCTTCGCCTGGCGGGCCTGTCGGGCCGTCAAGTCCAACGCGATCCTGCTGGCCAAGGACGGCGCCTCGGTGGGCGTCGGCATGGGCCAGGTCAACCGGGTCGACTCCTGCAAGCTCGCGGTCGAGCGGGCCGGGGAGCGGGCCAAGGGCGCGTACGCGGCCTCGGACGCGTTCTTCCCGTTCGCGGACGGCCCTGCCATCCTGATCGCGGCCGGCGTCAAGGCGATCGTCCAGCCGGGCGGTTCGATCCGGGACGAGGAGGTCGTCGCGGCGGCCGCCGAGGCCGGGGTGACGATGTACTTCACCGGTGCGCGGCACTTCTTCCACTGATCGCGTTCCACCGCTCGCCCGGCGCACCGCCCGGGTGACGGCATGACAGAGCGGCCCGGCTCCTCCGGAAGGGGAGCCGGGCCGCTCGTCGTCCGATCGGCTCGGACCGGGCCGGTCAGTGGTGCGGCCGGTCAGTAGCGCGGCCGGGCGAACCAGGCGACGCCGTCCTTGACGCTCATCCCGACGATCATCGTGATCGAGACCGCGAGCCACATCAGCGTGAAGACGATGCCGACCGGGTTGGCGTTGTTGGCGAACGAGCCGGCCAGTCCCAGCAGGCCGAGCAGCGCGCCGAACGAGCCGTACACCAGGGTGGTGATGCGGACCGCGGGCCCGCCCTTGCCGAACTTCACGCCCAGCGTGATGGAGAAGGCCGCGAACAGCGCGCACACGATGCCGACGACCACCAGCACGCCGGCCGCCGCGTTGCCGAAGCCGTTGAACGGGTCGCTCCCGTCGATCTGCTGGGCCCGGTTGGTGACCTCCTTGGCCGCCGCGGCGGCTATCAGGTAGATGCCGCCACCGATGATCTGCACGGCGCCGATGATGAACAGCAGCACCCGGGTGGTGACCACCAGGCCCGGCATGTTCTGCGGGACGGCCGGCGGGTAGCCGTAGCCCGGTCCGCCGTAGCCCGGCGCGGGCGGCGGGTAGCCGTACCCGGCCGGCGGGGCCTGCTGGGGGTAGCCGTAGCCGGGAGCCTGCGGCGGCTGGCCGTACGGGTTGTTCGGGTTGTTCGGGTCGGGCGGGTAACTCATCGATGCCTCCGGGCAGTTGCGGGGACGTGGGGACGGGACGGAGGGCCCGGTTCCGGTTGGCGAGTCGGGTCGCCGGTGGAACGGGACGCTAACGGAGGGGAGTGACAGCCCGGAGCGGATCCGGGCGCGGCCGGCTCAGGCGCGCGGTGAGAGCGCTGAGAGCGGTGAGAGCAGTGCGAGCGGAGTCGTCGACGGGCCCGCTGCGGGCAGGACGGCGCCGCAGTGGTCGGGCGGCTCGGTCTGAAGTGGTCGGCTCACGTGCTCTTTCCCCCGGGTACGCCCCCGCCGGGTGTCCGTCGGCCCGTCACCGGGCCGGGTCGCGGCAGGGAATGCCCGCATATCGTCAACCGGACGGCGGGGCCGTGTCCAGCCGGTTCCGCGCGCCGGACCGAGACTGTGGCGCAACCGCAACGTGGTCCGGGCCTTCCGTACCCGTCCGAACCCGTCCGACCGGAGGGCGGGAGGACGACGGGGGCCGGTGGGAGGACGACGGGAGGACGACGGGAGCTCGAAGACGGGCCCTGGTGCGGCGGCTTGCCGCGATCCGGGAGAATGGGGTCATGACTGCCCAGATTCTCGATGGCAAGGCCACCGCCGCCGCGATCAAGTCCGAACTCGCCGCCCGCGTGGCGGTCCTCAAGGCGAAGGGCGTCACGCCCGGCCTCGGCACCGTCCTGGTCGGCGACGACCCGGGCAGCCGCTGGTACGTCAACGGCAAGCACAAGGACTGCGCCGAGGTCGGCATCGCCTCGATCCAGCGCGAGCTGCCCGCGACCGCCACCCAGGAGGACGTCGAGAACGTCGTCCGCGAGCTCAACGCCGACCCCTCCTGCACCGGCTACATCGTCCAGCTGCCGCTGCCCAAGGGCCTGGACCAGAACCCGGTCCTGGAGCTGATGGACCCGGACAAGGACGCCGACGGCCTGCACCCGACCTCGCTCGGCCGGCTCGCCCTGGGCATCGAGGGGCCGCTGCCGTGCACCCCGCTGGGCATCGTCGAGCTGCTGCGCCGGCACGACGTCGAGATCAACGGCGCCGAGGTGGTCGTGGTCGGCCGCGGCGTCACCGTCGGCCGCTCGATCGGCCTGCTGCTGACCCGCCGCAGCGAGAACGCCACCGTGACCCTGTGCCACACCGGCACCCGGGACCTCGGCTACCACCTGCGCAAGGCCGACATCATCGTGGCCGCCGCGGGCGTGCCGCACCTGGTCAAGCCGGAGGACGTCAAGCCGGGCGCGGCGGTGCTGGACGTGGGCGTCAGCCGCAGCGAGGGCAAGATCGTCGGCGACGTGCACCCGGGCGTGGCCGAGGTGGCCGCCTGGATCTCCCCGAACCCCGGCGGCGTGGGCCCGATGACCCGCGCGATGCTGCTTAACAACATCGTCGTGGCGGCCGAGCGCCGCGCCGGCGTCTGACCCCGCGACCGACACCACCACGAGGGACGGCGAGCATGACGGAACCGCGACCGGCGCGGACCCCGCGCAGGCCGGTCAAGACCACCGGCACCCTGCCGCCCGAGGGCGCGGCCGCAGCCCTCGGACGCGACCACACCCTGCCGGTCCGGCAGTGGCCGATAACGCTGGTCCTGCTGGTGGTCGGGGCCGGCCTCGCGGTCACCTGGTTCGCCGACTTCAAGGACGGCTTCAAGTACGGGCTGCTGATCCTCGGCTGCGGGGTGCTGCTCGGGGCCGTCCTGCGGCTGGTGCTGCCCGAGGTCGGGATGCTGGCGGTGCGCAGCCGCTTCACCGACGTGATCGTGCTGACCTTCCTGGGAGCGTCGATCGTGCTGCTGACCCTGGTGGCGCAGCCGAACCCGTGGCTGGAGATCCCGTTGCTCGACAACATCGGCAAGTTGATCGGCCGGCCCAAGCACTGACGCCGGGGTGACCGTGACGGCCCCCGCCCTGCGAGCCAGGGCGGGGGCCGCCGTCCGTTGTGACGCATCAGCCAGGCCCGCACCCGCGGCGTACGCTTCCCTTTGCGATAACCTGACGCCGGTCTCTCGATGTCGAGAGACCATCCTCGGCTCCAGCGCGCCGGTGTGCCTGGGGCACCTGGCGATCTGCTGGAGAAGGTAGAAATGACCCGCACCCCCGTCAACGTCACCATCACCGGAGCGGCCGGCCAGATCGGCTACGCGCTGCTCTTCCGCATCGCCTCGGGCCACCTGCTCGGTGCCGACGTCCCGGTGAACCTGCGCCTCCTGGAGATCCCGCAGGGCCTCAAGGCCGCCGAGGGCACCGCCATGGAGCTCGTCGACTGCGCGTTCCCGCTGCTGCGTGACATCACGATCACCGCCAACCCGAACGAGGCCTTCGACGGCGCCAACGTCGCGCTGCTGGTCGGCGCCCGTCCGCGCACCGCCGGCATGGAGCGCGGCGACCTGCTGCAGGCCAACGGCGGCATCTTCGGCCCGCAGGGCAAGGCCATCAACGACCACGCCGCGGACGACATCAAGGTCCTGGTCGTCGGCAACCCGGCCAACACCAACGCCCTGATCGCCCAGCGCAACGCCCCGGACGTCCCGGCCGAGCGCTTCACCGCGATGACCCGCCTGGACCACAACCGCGCGGTCGGCCAGCTCTCCGTCAAGACCGGTGCGCCCGTCTCCGACATCAAGCGCGTCACCATCTGGGGCAACCACTCCGCCACCCAGTACCCGGACATCTTCCAGGCCGAGATCGCCGGCAAGCCGGCCTTCGAGGCCATCGGCAGCGACCAGGCCTGGCTGGACGAGACCTTCATCCCGACCGTCGCCAAGCGCGGCGCGGCCATCATCGAGGCCCGTGGCGCCTCCTCGGCCGCCTCGGCCGCCAACGCCGCCATCGACCACGTGTACACCTGGGTCAACGGCACCGCCGAGGGCGACTGGACCTCCATGGGCGTCGTCTCGGACGGCTCCTACGGCGTCCCGCAGGGCCTGATCTCCTCCTTCCCGGTCACCACCAAGGCCGGCAAGTTCGAGATCGTCCAGGGCCTGGAGATCTCCGACTTCTCGCGCGCCCGCATCGACGCCTCGGTCAAGGAGCTGACCGAGGAGCGCGACGCGGTCCAGGAGCTGGGCCTCATCTGAGCCCCGCAGCACAGCTTTTCCCGACGGCCCGCCGTCTCCTTCCCGGAGGCGGCGGGCTGCCGTGTGACCGGCCGCCGCCCCTTCTTCCACTCCCCGGGCGCCGGCCGGTCCTACACTGACCCGCTGTGAACGAAACCCTCGGGGACGCTCTGCTCGTCCTCGTCTTCATCCTGC
Source organism: Kitasatospora sp. NPDC059817 (assembly GCF_042731835.1). NCBI lineage: Bacteria > Bacillati > Actinomycetota > Actinomycetes > Kitasatosporales > Streptomycetaceae > Kitasatospora > Kitasatospora sp. NPDC059817. The sequence continues at coordinate 19,674 of NZ_JBHWIR010000023.1, forward strand.
TGGGCGGGCTGTTCAACGTCGCCGAGATCTCGCTGATCTCGCTGCGCGAGGGCCAGATCCGGACGCTGGAGGCGCTCGGCACCCGGCGGTCCGCCCGGGCCGCGCACCTGGCCGCCGACCCCAACCGCTTCCTGGCCGCCGTCCAGGTCGGCGTGACCTGCATGGGCTTCCTGTCCGCCGCCTTCGGCGCGGACACCCTGGCCGGCAAGGTCGCCCCGCTGTTCGTCCGGGCCGGGCTCACCGAGGGCGTCGCCGACGCGATCGCCCTGGTCGGCCTCACCCTGGTGATCAGCTACGTCTCGCTGGTGCTCGGCGAACTCACCCCCAAGCGGATCGGCCTGCAGCGGGCCGAGTCGATCGCGGTGATCGCGGCCCCGGTGGTGGACGTGATGTCGGTGGCGCTGCGCCCGGTGATCTGGCTGCTCGGCCACTCCACCAACCTGATGGTCCGCCTGCTGGGCGGCGACCCGGCCGCCGGCCGTGGCTCGATGAGCTCCGAGGAGCTGCGCGGCCTGGTTGCCGCCAACACCGAACTCGGAAGCGACGAACGGGCGTTGATCGCGGACGTGTTCTCCGCCGGGGAGCGGCAGCTGCGCGAGGTGATGGTCCCGCGCACCGAGGTGACCTTCCTGGACGCCGAGCGCCCGCTGGCCGCCGTCCGGCACCAGGCGGACACCTCGCCGCACTCGCGCTACCCGGTGGTCGAGGGCAGCGCCGACGCCGTGGTCGGCTTCGTGCACGTCCGCGACCTGTACGGCGCGCGCGGCGAGCAGGCCGCCAAGGTCCGCGACCTGGCCCGCCCGGTGAAGCTGCTGCCCGGCACCAAGCGGGTGCTGGAGGCGATGGGCGAGATGCGCCGCGAGGGCCACCACCTGGCCATCGTGGTGGACGAGTACGGCGGCACCGCCGGGATCGTCACCCTGGAGGACCTGGTCGAGGAGGTGATCGGCGAGATCCGGGACGAGTACGACCGGCCGGAGACGGCCGCGACCCGCCGGCTGGTCGGCGGCGGCATGGAGCTGGACGGCCTGCTCAACCTCGGCGACTTCACCGAGGAGACCGGCGCCACCCTGCCCGAGGGCCCGTACGAGACGGTGGCGGGCTGCCTGGTCGCCTCGCTCGGCCGGCTGCCCCGGGAGGGCGACCAGGTGCGCGTCCCGGTCGAGGGCGGTGGAGGGGTGCTGCTGACGGTGGCCAAGTTGGAGGGCCGGCGGATCGCCAGGGTGAGGGTGAGTGCGGTCACACTGGCGGAACCTCCTGGGGCGGACGTTTCCTGAGCGCCCGGTGGAACTGGAACAATGGCCCGCATGGTCAACGCAGCGGTCACTGGTCCGGTCAAGGACCGTCCCCGGGTTCTCTCCGGCATCCAGCCCACCTCCGGCTCGTTCCACCTCGGCAACTACCTGGGCGCGGTGCGCCAGTGGGTGGACCTGCAGAAGGAGAACGACGCCTTCTACATGGTCGTCGACCTGCACGCGATCACCGTCTCGCAGGACCCGAAGGAACTGCGCGAGAACACCCGGGTCTCCGCCGCACAGCTGCTCGGCGCCGGCCTGGACCCGGAGCACTGCACCCTGTTCGTCCAGTCGCACGTGCCCGAGCACGCGCAGCTCGCCTGGGTGATGAACTGCCTCACCGGCTTCGGCGAGGCCTCCCGGATGACCCAGTTCAAGGACAAGTCCGTCCGGCACGGCGCGGACAGCACCACGGTCGGCCTGTTCACCTACCCGGTGCTCATGGTCGCGGACGTCCTGCTCTACCAGGCGGACGCCGTCCCGGTCGGCGAGGACCAGCGCCAGCACCTGGAGCTCACCCGCGACCTCGCCGACCGCTTCAACACCCGCTACAGCCCGACCTTCACGGTGCCGAAGCCGTACATCCTCAAGGAGACGGCGAAGATCCAGGACCTCCAGGACCCGGGCGCCAAGATGAGCAAGTCCGCTTCCTCGGACAAGGGCCTGGTCAACCTGCTGGACGAGGCGAAGGTCAGCGCCAAGAAGTTCAAGAGCGCCGTCACCGACACCGGCACCGTCGTCTCCTACGACGAGGACGGGAAGCCCGGCGTCTCCAACCTGCTGCGCATCCACTCCGCGCTCAGCGGCCAGTCGATCGACCAGCTGGTCGCGCACTTCGAGGGCAAGATGTACGGCGCCCTGAAGACCGAGCTGGCCGAGCTGTTCACCGAGTGGGTCACTCCCTTCCAGGAGCGCACCCGCACGTTCCTGGACGACCCGGCCGAGCTGGACCGGGTGCTGGCGATCGGCGCCGAGAAGGCCCGCGAGGTGGCCGCGCAGACGTTGGAGACGGTGTACGACCGGGTCGGCTTCCTCCCGGCCGCCAAGCGGTGACTCCCCTCACACGCCTGCCCGATGGTGACGGTCTCCCCGAGGCCGTCACCATCGGCGTGTCCGTGAGCGTTCCGGATCCGTACGGTGCGCGGATCCAGGACGCCCGGGCCGGGCACGGCGATCCGCTGGCCCGGTCGATACCGACACACGTCACCCTGCTGCCGCCGACCGAGGTGCCCGCCGAGGCGCTGCCGAAGATCGAGGAGCACCTGGCGGCGGTGGCGGCCGCGCACCGGCCGTTCCGGATGCTGCTGAGCGGCGCCGGCACCTTCCGCCCGGTCTCCCCGGTGGTGTTCGTCCGGGTCGAGGAGGGCGCGCAGGAGTGCCGGCTGCTGGAGGCGGACGTCCGCTCCGGCCCGCTGGCCCGCGAGCTGGCGTTCCCGTACCACCCGCACGTGACGGTCGCGCACGGCCTGCCGGACGACGCGCTGGACCAGGCGTACGCGCAGGCGCGCGGCTTCCGGGCGGCCTTCCCGGTGCCGGGCTTCGGCCTCTCCCGCTTCGACGCGGACGAGGTCTGGCGGCCCTGGCGGAGCTACCTGTTCTCCTGAACTACCGCCCTGATCTTCAACTACCGTACTGACCTTCCGAGTTCGAGCATCCGGTCGACCACCCGGCGGGACGCGCCGCCGTCGTCCAGGACGCAGTGCTCGGCCCGGAAACGCCGGTGGCGCTCCGCGTACCCGGGCGGCAGGGCCGCGCCGGTGTCGGCGAGTTCGCGCAGCGCGCCGAGCAGTCCGGCCGAGGTGGGGACGAGCGGGCCGGGGGCCTGCGGCTCGAAGTCGAAGTAGAAGCCGCGCAGGGTGTCGCGGTAGTGCTCCAGGTCGTAGGTGAAGAAGAGCACCGGGCGGCCGGTGACGGCGAAGTCGAACATGATCGACGAGTAGTCGGTCACCAGGACGTCCGCGACCAGCAGCAGTTCCTGCGGGTCGGGATAGTCCCCGCAGTCGTACAGGAAGCCGTCCCCGGCGCCCGGCAGCGGCTCGCGGACGTGCGCGTGCGGGCGGATCAGCAGCACGTGGTCCCGGCCGAGCAGGCGCCGGGCGTGGTCGAGGTCCAGCCGCAGGCCGAGCCGGAAGCCGTCGCCGTCACCGCGCTGCTGGTCCTCGCGCCAGGTCGGCGCGTACAGCACGATCCGCTTGCCGTCCGGGATGCCGAGCCGACGGCGAACGGCCGCTGCGGCGGCCTCGTCGGGGCGGGCGAGCACGTCGTTGCGCGGGTAGCCGGCCTCCAGGATCTCGCCGTCGTAGCGGAACGCGCGGCGCAGGATCGGGGTGGCGAACGGGCTGGGGGAGAGCAGCAGGCTCCACTGCGGGGTCTCCCGGTCGAGCGCCTCCAGGTAGCCGTGGTCGGCCAGCCAGGGGTTGTCGACGTCGTGGGCGATCCGCTTCAGCAGCGAGCCGTGCCAGGTCTGGAGCACCACCTGGCCGGGGCGGCGCTCCAGGAAGTCCGGGAAGTGCGTGTTGCCGACCAGGTACCGGCAGGTGGCCAGCGCGCGGTACCACTCCGGGCTCCAGATCCGGACGGCCCGGACCCCGGGCGGCAGTTCGGCCTGGGCGTCGTCGACCACCCAGAGGTGCTCCAACGGCGCGCCGCGGCGGGCCAGTTCGGCGTGCACCGCGCGCGGCGAGTCGGCGTAGCCGCGGCCGCCGAACACGTCGTACAGCACGGCCTCGCGCAGCGGTTCGCGGCGGGCGGCGGGGTAGTGGACGGCGCGCTGGCGGCTCTGCGTCCAGGCGCTGCGCTCGGTGGGGGTGAGCACCGGGGTGGAGTCCACCAGCAGGGTGTCGTGCCAGCGGCGCTGGAGCAGGATCCGCTTGCCGCCGGCCGTGGTGGCGGCGGGCAGCGTGGGAAGGGCGGCGGGTGCGGCGAGCAGCGGGCGGCTCGGGCCGGGCCGCCCGGCGGGCGTCAGCGCGGCCTCCCAGATGCCTTTGCGCAGGGGCAGCGCGGTGCCGTCGGCGCCGGTGCGGGTGGCGGGCAGCAGGACCTTGAAGCGGCCGTCCTGGTCGGCCTCGACGGGGGAGCGGACCTCGCTCGCGGTGCCGGTGTGCCGCAGGACGAGTTCCAGCCGGTCCGCGGCGCGGTCCGGGCAGCGGCCGGTGAGCTCGAAGCCGCCGGCCCGGACGGCGATCCGCTCGACCAGGCCGGCCGCGGGCTGGACGCACAGTTGGAGCCGGCCGTCGGCGAGGTGCTTGAGGTAGAGGGCGCGGTCCGGGGTGTCGGGCAGCCGGTGCTGGTCGGCGACCGGGCCGCCGCGCTCGTCCGGGCAGAGCTGCTCGGTGCTGCCGTCGGGGTGCAGGAACTCGGTGTCCCAGTGCTCCAGTTCGCCGCTGCCCCGGCCGTCGGCGGTGAACGGCCGGTACGGCAGGTGGACGGCGAAGGTGTTGCCGGTGCGGGCGACCGGCCGTTCGATCACGGCGTCGCTCTGCCGGTGGCGCAGCCGCAGCACGGTGCCGGTCGGGCAGGAGTCCGCGCTGCCGCGCAGGTCGAGGCCGTCGGCGGTGGGGGTGGCGTGGGTGAGCCGGATGCCGGGGCGTTCGAGCAGCAGCCGCAGTCGCCCGTCGGCGAAGTACGGCTGGAGGCGGACGTCGTGGTCCACCCAGTGGGCCGGCGGGTACTCGCCGGAGCCGCACCAGTGCGGGGCGAGGGCGCCGTACCGGCGGCGCAGCCGGGTGGGGCGCGGGCGGGTGAACAGGGTGGTCTCGATCTGCCAGTCGCCGAGCAGCCAGTCGGTGCCGTGGCGCAGCCGGCCGGGCTCGATCAGGGCGGTGAAGCCGGACCAGTCGTGGTTGAACTCGGGCTGGGCGCTGTCGTCGGTGACTTCGGGCAGCCGGCGGGGCCGGGAGCGCAGGTGGACGGGCGGCCGGGTCCCGTCGGTGTGGCGCAGGGTCAGCCAGGTCCAGGCGGAGCCGGGGCGGCCGGTGTCGAGGTCGTCCGGGCGGGCGAAGCCGGTGAGTTCCAGGCCGCGGCCGGTCCAGCGGGCGCGCAGCAGGCCGAAGGTGACGTCCTCGTCGGCGGCGGGCTGGTCGGTGCTCACACGGGGGTCGGCGTGCGGAAGGACGAACCGTGTGAGCGCAGGCATGGCGGGGGTCCTTCGGGACGGGGGCCGGGCCATGGGCGGTGGACCGGGGCCGCCGGACCGATGCCGAGAGGAAACCGGGGCCGAATTCATATCCCATACCGGAACGCCGTCCGGGTCAACAGTGCGAACCGGGGAATTTCCCGTGAAATTCGCTGACAAACACTAGTTCGAGTGCAATGTACAGGCAAAGACCAGGGATATTGTCAGGGAATTCCCAGGAAAGCGCAGAGGCGCCGCGCCCAGCGCGGGGGGGGCGCCCCGCGGGGGCGGGGGCGGGCGGCGGTGCGCCCCCGCGCCGGCTCGTGCGGGGCGGGGCGCGAGCCGACGCGGGGCCGCCGG
>NZ_JBHWIR010000023.1:25452-34654 GCF_042731835.1 Kitasatospora sp. NPDC059817
TCGGTGGGGCTCTCGGGGTGCTGCGGGCCACCCCGTGTTACTCGGTGCTGCTCGGCACTACTCCGCGCGGAGCATCGCGTCGACCACCCGGGCGGAGGCCTTGCCGTCGTCCAGGTCGCAGTACGCCGTGCGGAACGCGGCGGCCTTGTCGGCGTACTCGGCCGCGACCTCGCCGACCCGGCCGAGCGCGTCGACCAGTTCCTCGGAGGTGGCCAGCAGCGGGCCGGGCGCCTCCGCCTCGAAGTTCAGGCTGAAGCCGCGCAGGTTGTCGCGGTAGTGCTCCAGGTCGTAGGTGAAGAACAGGATCGGCTTGCCGGTCGCGGCGAAGTCGAACACGCTGGCGGAGTAGTCGGTGATCAGCACGTCGGCGATCAGCAGCAGCTCCGCCATGTCGGGGTAGCTGCCGACGTCCCAGATGTAGCCGTTGCCAGCGCCCGGGATCTGACCGCACATCATGCTGTGCCGGCGCACCAGCAGCACCTGGTCGTCGCCGAGCGCGGCCTTGGCCGCCGCCAGGTCGAGCCGCAGGTCCAGCTGGTACCCGCCGTTCGGCCGGCGCCGGTCCTCGCGCCAGGTCGGCGCGTAGAGCACGACCTTCTTGCCCTCGGGCAGGCCGAGCCTTTCGCGCACCTGTTCGGCGGTCTTCTCCCGGTCGGCCGCGAAGAGCAGGTCGTTCTTCGGCGAACCGCTTTCGAGAATCTCGCCCTTGTAATCGAACGCGCGTCGCAGGATCGGGGCCGACCAGCTGTTGCCGGCCGCCAGCAGACTCCAGCTCGGAACCTCCCGGGCGAGGCCCTTCAGGTAGTTCGCGTCCGTGAACCAGACCTTCTCGAAATCGAGGCCGATCTGCTTCAGCGGGCTGCCGTGCCAGGTCTGCAGGACCACCTGGCCGGGGCGGCGGACGAAGAAGTCGGGCAGGTGGGTGCTGGTGACGATGTACTTGGCGGTGGCCAGCGCCTCGAACCACTCCGGGCTCCACAGCCGGATCGCGCTCGCCGACTGCGGCAGATCGGCCTGGAGGTCGTCACTGCCCCACAGGTGCTCCAGCGGCAGGCCGCGGCGGACCAGCTCCTCGTGGACCGCCCGCGGCGAGTCGGCGTACAGGCCGCCGAGGCCGACGTTGTACAGCACGGTGTCGCGCACCGGGTGCCGGCGGGCGTTCGGGTAGTCGACGAACCGCAGCTGGCGCAGCCGGTAGCCGCTGCGCTCCTCCGGCAGCAGCGCCGAGTGCGACTCCAGGGAGAGGCCGTCGTGGTGGCGGCGCTCCAGCACGATGCGCTTGCCCCGGGACTCCACCTCCAGCGGCATCGCGCCGAAGCAGTCCGGCGAGATCAGCGCGTACGAGCTCGGAAGCTCCTCGGCCACGGCGCCGACCGGGCGGAAGAAGACGTTCCAGGTGCCCTGGGCGAGCGGCACCCGGCCGGCGAAGGAGGCCGTCGGCACGGCGGGCAGCGCGGTCCGGAACCGTCCGTCCGCGATCTCCACCGGGTAGACGTGCTCCTCCTCGCGCCAGTCGTGCCGGACCACCAGCTCCCAGCGGTGCGCGCCGGACAGCGGGAACGAACCGCTGAGCAGGAAGCCGTCCGCGCCGCGGGCGGAGACCTCGTCCACCACCGGCTGCAGCAGCTGGTCGGAGAACTGCAGGTACCCGCTGGGGGAGGGCTTGGAGTAGAGCGCCCGGCGCTGGTCGACCGGGGCGTCCGGGTTGAGCGGCAGGTGCAGCTGCGCCGGGGCGTTGCGGTCGTCCCAGGTCACCGGGACGGTGCTGCCGTCGGCCAGGACCAGCGCGGTGTCCCAGCGGTCACGGGCGCGCTCGGCGGCCACCGGGTCCAGCTCGGCCCAGGCCTCGCGGAGGGCGGTCAGCTCGGCCACCGGGAAGGACACGCTGAACGGCTGCAGGCTGCCGACCGGCGCGCCCAGCTCCAGCGGGAAGGCCAGCTCGCGGTCGGACTCGACGTGGGTGAGCCGCAGCCGGGCCCCGGCGAAGCTGGAGCCGGAGCGGGCCGCGCCCGACACCTCGACCCGGCCGCCGTGCGAGGCCAGGCCGGTCACCCGGGCCTTGACCGTCTCCACCCGCAGGTAGACGGAGCCGTCCCGGACCCACGGCACGATCCGCACGTCCGGCTCGACCCAGTGCGCCGGGATGTACTGCGCGGTGTCGCTCCAGCCGGCCCAGACCCGGCCCTTGTAGACGCCGCCCTTGCCCGCGCCGGCCACCAGGACGCGCCAGTTGCCGTCCTTCCACTGGCCGCGGTGCTTGAGCTTCTTCGGGTCGACGCCGACGGTGAAGCCGGCCCAGTCGCAGCTGTACAGGTCGTGGTGGCAGCTGGCGGTGGCCTCGGGGCTGTACTGGGTCTTCATCGGCACCGCGATCACCCGGCGGCCCTTGGCCTCGCGCAGCACCAGGGTGCGGACCATGTCGTGCTTGCCGGCCGCGCCCAGCTGCTCCGGGTACGCGTGCCCGGTCAGCTGCAGTCGCCCGCCGACCCAGGCCGTCTCGTACAGCCGGCTGCGCATGACCAGCGAGTTGTCCAGCTTGAGCACGCCGGACGGCACGCTCTTGCGCCCGCCGCGCAGGAACGGGTAGTCGGCGTACGGGCGCAGCAGACCGCGGGCCTGGACACCGCCGTTGCTCTCGCCCTCGTACTTGATCTGCTCGACGAACTCGTCGATCCGGCCCTGGAGGGTCAGGTGGTACTTGAGCCGCAGCGGCGCCCGCAGCTTGCGGACCTGCTCGGGGCCGATCGCCCGCAGCAGCCGGCTGACGTTCTTGATGTAGGCGTCCCGGTACTCCTTGTCGCCGTCCACGACGGACCAGAAGAACATCGGGATCTCCTCGACGAGGGTGTTCTCGTCGTAGGAGCGCAGGTACTGGGCGAAGCGCGGATCGGTCTGCTTGCGCAGCCAGCCGCGGACCAGCTCGACCGAGGTGACGCGGTCGATCAGGCCCTTGGGGTTGGTGCGCATCTGGGTGATCGACATCTCGCCGACCTCGCGCTCGCGCCAGTGGTAGATCGGCTCGCAGAGCACGTCCACGCTCTTGGCGAGGTAGTGGTGCGGCACGCTGACCGGCGCGTCCTCGTACAGGATGCCCTCGGGGTAGAGGATGCCGGCCGCGTCGAAGAAGGAGCGGCGGTACACCTTGTTCCACGCGGTGCGGTCGGTGACCAGCGCCGGGACCTCGGTGATGTGCGTCTTGAGCTTGGTCTCCCTGAACGGCCGCGAGTGGCCGCCGGACTGGTAGTAGCCCACCGCGCGGAACCGCAGCACGTTGCCGGTGGCGAAGTCCGAGCCGGTCTCGTCCAGGGTGTTGATCATCAACTCGTACGCGCTCGGCGGCATCGAGTCGTCACTGTCGACGAAGCACAGGAACTCGGCGTCCGGGTCGATGTGCCGGATGCCGGTGTTGCGGGCCGCGCCGAGGCCCTTGTTCACCTGGCGGACCAGGCGGAACCGCGAGTCCTTGGCCGCGTACGCCTCGGCGAGGGCCGCGCTGTCGTCCTTCGAACCGTCGTCGACCATGACGCACTCGAAGTCCGTGAAGGTCTGGGCGGCGATCGAGTCGAGGCATTCGACCAGGTAACGCTCGACGTTGTAGATCGGAACGACGATGGAGAGGCGGGGAGCCATCGGCTACGCAGGCCTTTCTCGGGAAGGAGCGTGGCAGCCCGTTGAGGGCCTGACCGCACTTTGGATCGGTGCGTACGTGCGCACCGATCCTACCTCCGGGCCATGGGGCCCTTCGGGGCCACTACGCTGGGCCCGTGCCCCGCTTCAGCGTGATCGTCCCCGTGTACCAGGTTCAGGACTACCTCGCCGAGTGTCTCGACTCGGTGCTCGGCCAGGGCGGCCCCGACCTCGAACTGATCGCGGTGGACGACCGCTCCCCGGACGGCTGCGGCCCGATGCTCGACGAGGCCGCCGCCGCCGACCCGCGGATCCGGGTGCTGCACCTGCCCGAGAACGTCGGCCTCGGCCGGGCCCGCAACGCCGGCCTGGAGGTCGCCACCGGGGACTACGTGATCTTCCTCGACAGCGACGACACACTCACCCCCCAGCTGCTCAAGAGCGTCGACGACCGGCTCGCCGCCACCGGCGACCCGGACGTCCTGGTCTACGACTACGCCCGCACCTACGCCGACGGCCGGATCACCCGGGCCGCCTCCGCCCACGTGTTCGGCGCCGCCTCCCCGGACGTCTTCGACCTCGCCGCCCGCCCCGACCTGCTCGACCTGCTCCAGGTGGTCTGGAACAAGGCCTACCGCCGCGACTTCGTCACCGCCCAGCAGCTGGTCTTCCCGGCCGGCTACTACGAGGACACCCCCTGGACGTACCCGGCGCTGCTCGCCGCCGCCCGGATCACCCTGCTCGACGAGGTCGGCGTGCACTACCGCCAGCGCCAGGAGGGCGGCAACATCCTGGCCACCGCCAGCCGCAAGCACTTCGACGTCTTCGCCCAGTACGACCTGGTCTTCGCCTTCCTGGACCGCCGCCCCGACCTCGACCACTGGCGCCCGGTCGTCTACGGCCGGATGCTGCACCACCTCAACACCGTCGTCTCCAAGCCCGGCCGGATCCCGCCCGGCGACCGCCGCGAGTACTTCCGCCGCGCCGCCGCCCACTGCGCCCGGCTCCGGCCGGCCGGCTACCGCCCGCCGCCCGGCGTGGACGGCGTGCGCACCGAACTGCTCAGCCACGGCCGCTACGGCGCCTACCAGGCCGTCCGCGCCCTCGCCCGGGCCCGTCGCCTGGTGAAACGCTAGAGACTGCGCCGAGCCTGACGGCCATTCGGAGGACGGACCGGTATAACCGGTCGGGTGGACTTCCTGACCCGCCTCCCGGTCATCGGCCCGCTCGTCACGTGGGTGCTGCGCAGCCGCCCGTACCGGGTGTACGAGTACTTCTCCGCGGCCCGGGGCAACCGGCTGGCCGGCGCGGTCACCTTCTTCGGCTTCCTCGCCCTGTTCCCGCTGCTCACGGTGGGCCTGGCGATCGCCGTCTCGACGCTCAGCAGCAGCCAGGTGGCGGACCTGCAGAAGCACATCTCCGACCAGCTGCCGGGCATCTCGCAGGCGCTCAACCTGCCGTCCCTGGTGGCCAACGCGGGCGCCGTCGGACTGGTCAGCGGGGCGCTGCTGCTGGTCTCCGGCCTCGGCTGGGTGGACACCATGCGCACCTCGATCCGGGACGTCTGGCAGTTGCCCGACGACGACACCAACGTGGTGCTGCGCAAGGCCTGGGACTGCGCGGTGCTGGGCGGCCTCGGCGTGGTGTCGCTGATCTCGGTGGGCGCCTCCACCGCCGGGACGACGCTGGCCGGGCGGATCGCCGACTGGACCGGCCTGCGCAGCGGCTACCTGCTGACCGGGGTCGGCGTGCTCATTGCCATAGCGTGCGACACGCTGCTCTTCGCCTACCTGCTGGCGCCGTTCCCCGGGATCGGCGGCCAGCGCCGGCGCGACGTGCTGCAGGGCGCGCTGATCGGCGCGGTCGGCTTCGAGCTGCTGAAGGTCCTGCTCGCCTCCTACCTCGGCTCCGTCGCCGGGAAGAGCCTGTACGGCGCCTTCGGCGTGCCGGTGGCGCTGCTGCTGTGGATCAACTTCGTCTCCCGGCTGCTGATGTACTGCGTGGCCTGGACGGCGATGGCCGATCCGGTGGCCGCCCGGGAGCGCACCCGGGAGCACGCCCGGGCGCTGCTGGCGGCGGCCGACGAGGCGCAGGCGGCCGCGGATACGACGGCGGCCCGGCCCCGGGAGGAACCCTGAGGCCGGGCCGTCCGTCCGGCCGTCACCAGCTGGCCGCTCCGCGGCGGCCGCGCCGCAGGACCAGCACCCCGTAGCCGGCCGCGGCCGTCACCAGCACGACGGCCAGCCAGCCGCCGAGGCCGAGCCCGTCGTCCTCGGCGGCGGCGGGGGTGGCAGTGGGGGTGGTGCCGGGCCGGGTGGCGGGGGTGGAGTCCGGCGGGGGCGCGCCGGCGGTGCCGCCGGCCTGGCCGCTCGGCTCGCCGTCCGGCGGGAGTTCGTCGACCAGCTTGCCGACCGGCTGCACCTTTCCGGCCGCCGCGAAGCCCCAGTCCAGCAGGGCCGCGGTCTCGTCGTAGACCTTCTGGTAGCTGTCCGGGTGCATCACGGTCACCAGCAGGGTGCGGCCGTTGCGTTCGGCGGCGCCGACGAAGGTCGAGCCGGCGTTGGTGGTGAAACCGTTCTTCACGCCGATCAGGCCGGGGTACTTGCCCAGCAGGCGGTCCGTGTTGGCGATCCCGAAACTGCCGCGCTGGCCGGTGTTCTTGTCCACCGCGCCCGGGAACATCGCCTGCCGGGTGGCGCAGTACATCCGGAAGTCGGGGTTGCGCAGGCCGGCCCGGGCGAACAGCGACAGGTCGTAGGCCGAGGAGAGCTGCCCGTCCATGTCGTAGCCGTCCGGGGAGATCACCCGGGTGTCCCGGGCCTGGAGGGCGTCGGCGCGGGACTGCATCTCGACGACGGTCTGCTCGACGCCGCCGTTCATGTGCGCCAGGACGTGCACGGCGTCGTTGCCCGAGCTCAGGAACACCCCGCGCCACAGGTCCTCGACCCGGTATTCCAGGTTCTCCTTGATGCCGACCAGGCTGCTGCCCTCACCGAGCCCGAGGATCTCCTCGTCGGCGACCTTGTGCACCGTGCTGCGGTCGAACTTGGGCAGCACGGTGTCGGCGAAGAGGATCTTCAGGGTGCTGGCCGGGGCGAGCCGCAGATGCGGGTTGCTGGCCGCCAGCACGTCGCCCGACGTGGCGTCGGAGACTATCCAGGACTCGCCGGTGAGGTCCCTCGGCAGGGCCGGGGCTCCGGCCAGCGGGGAGACCTGGACGCCGGAGCGCCCGAGCCGCTCGCCGCCGACCACGGAAGCGGCCGGGGGCGGCTCCTGGGGGGCGGCGACCGCCCCCGGGGCGGCTAACAGGGCCGGGAGGACCGCGGCGGTCGTGACGAACAGATGCGCGAATTTCTGACGACGTGTGGACACGCGCAGACCGTACCCACTTCGGGGCATCCGCTGTGCGCCACACCGGGCCGGTCCTCCGTACGAGGGGCCCGCCCTACGCCGATCGGCGGTCCGCGCATACTGGGGGACGCACCCCGCCTCCCCACCCCCGACGAGGACCGCCATGAAGCTCAGCCGCCGCACCTCCTGGTTCCTGACCGCCTTCGGCGTCTGGTCGATCATCATCTGGACCACCTTCGTCAAGAACCTCTGGAAGGACTCCGGCGGCCAGGCCTTCACCAACGGCGACCACTCCCAGCCCACCGCCTTCTTCTGGATCCACCTCCTCCTCGCCGTCACCTCCTTCCTCCTCGGCGTCGCCGTCGGCGCCATCGGCCTGCGCGGCCTCCGCGCCACCCGCCGCACCCCGGCCACCGACTGAATCTCCGTTGCCGCTGTCGGTCCCCACTGGAAAGATCCTCACCGCTCGTACACGTAACGAGATCTCTCGATCAAAGGGGTGGGGTACCTCCATGACACTTCGGCATGCCCGCAGACTCGGCGGGGTGACGGCGGCCGCGATCGCGGCCGGCCTGCTCACCGCGCCCGGCGCCTTCGCCGCCGACACCGCGCCGGCCGTCCTCGGCACCAGCCAGGGCAACGAGTACCGCGCCGACGCCTGCGACTCGACCACCGCCCCGAGCTGGGTCGGACGGACCACGAACGGCCCGACGCTCAACGCCAAGGTCACCGGCACCGGTGCCCGGTTCGGCGTCTGGGACGAGACCACGGGCGCCCAGGACCCGGTCTTCACCGGAACGGCCCAGGCGTACGGCCAGCAGGCCAAGGTCGCCGTCCCCGGTCTGGTGGACGGGCACGGCTACGCATGGCACGCCTGGGCCGTGCAGGACCAGCAGACCTCCGCCCCGTCGGCGGACTGCCACTTCCGCGTGGACACCACGAGCCCGACCGCCACGGTCTCCTCGCCCGACTTCCCGGCGAGCGGCACCGCCACCAAGTACGCGGGCCAGAAGGGGACCTTCGTCCTCACGACCGCCGACCCGGCCCCGGCCGGCGGGCAGGCCTCCGGCGTCGCCTGCGTCCGGTACGGCTTCAGCAACCTCGGTGTCGGCGGCTGCGACTCGTCCGATGCCGTCAAGCCGGGCGCCGACGGCACGGTGACGGTAGACCTCAAGGTCCGGGACTGGGGGACCAACATCCTCAACGTCCAGGTGACGGACAAGGCGGGCAACGTCGGCGGGGCGTCCTACACCTTCTACGCCCCGTCGAACCCGAACCCGCCGAAGACCCTCGGCGACGTCGACGGGGACGGCACCGCGGACATCCTGCTGCCCGACGCGCAGGGCAACCTGCAGTACCTCAGCGTGAACGCGCCCGACACGACGCCGAATGCGGTGATCACGGGCGCCCACGCGCCGTACGACGGCAACTGGGCGCCGTTCCAGGTGGCCCACCTGGGCTGGTCGAACCAGCACGCGCCGTCCTCGGACGACCTCTTCGTCCACAAGCCGGGCGACGGCTACCTCTACCAGTACCGGAACTTCGACTACGGCTCCTTCTCCCAGACCTGGACGGGTGCCGGGCGTTCGACCCGCTGCGTGGACGGCACCGGGGCAGCCGCGGCGTGCCCCGCCGACTACGCCTCCGACTGGTCGAAGGCGGACCAGCTCGTCGCGTTCGGTCCGGCGACCGGCGGCTTCGCCCCGTCGCTGGTGACCCTTGAGGGAGGCAACCTCTGGCTGCATGCCGGCGGCAACTTCAGCTTCGGCACCCAGAAGGTCCGCAAGCTCACCACCACCGGCGACTGGGCCGGCTACGACCTGATCGCCCCCGGCCCGGACGCCGCCGGCAACCTGGCCCTGTGGGCGCGCGACCGGGCGACCGGTGACCTGCACGCCTACCCGGTCCCGAAGAAGGCCGACGGCACCTTCGACTTCTCCGCGCTCGCGGACCCGAAGGCGAACGTGGTCGCCACCGGCTTCACCACCGCCGCCTACCCGACCCTCGGCAGCTCGGGCGACGGTGACGGGGACGGCACGCCGGACCTGTGGGCCGTGACCGCCGACCGGCACCTGGTGACCTTCAGCGGCTGGTCCGCCCCGAAGGACCTCGGCGCGCTGCGCTGAGCCCATGGCCTAAGGGCCCCCCCCCCGCGCACCAGCGACACCCGCTCGCGGGGCGCGCGGGTGCGGCGCTAACTCTAACGGGCGCGCCCCCGCCCCCC